>JAHEEN010000155.1 GCA_024640685.1 Rhodospirillaceae bacterium | reverse complement strand
TGGCGGCGCAGTTCGCGCGGCGCTCGCAGTGGAACCCCGAAACGGCCGGTTGTGTATTTTCATGCCGCCGGTCACCGAACTCGAAGACTATTTGGATCTCGTTGCTGCGATCGAGGATGTGTGCGCGGAGCTGACGCTCAACGTTCATCTCGAAGGCTATGAGCCGCCCCACGACTCGCGTATCAACTTCGTCAAGATCACACCCGATCCCGGCGTCATAGAGGCCAACATTCAGCCGGCCCACAGTTGGCCGGAGATGCGTGCGATCACCGAGGGTCTCTACGAAGATGCGCGTCTTTCCCGACTCACGACCGAGAAATTCATGGTCGACGGGCGGCACACCGGAACCGGCGGCGGCAACCACATCGTCGTTGGCGGTGCGACGCCGCTGGATAGTCCGTTTTTGCGCCGGCCCGACTTGCTCAGAAGCCTCGTAACGTACTGGCAGCATCACCCTGCGCTGTCGTATCTGTTCTCGGGCTTGTTCATCGGGCCGACGAGCCAGGCACCGCGCATCGACGAGGCTAGGCACGACTCTTTGCACGAGCTCGAGCTCGCATTTACTCAGGTCGACTCCGACGATGGACCGCCCGCACCGTGGCTCGTCGACCGCATCTTCCGAAATCTGCTGATCGATGTGACGGGCAACACGCATCGCACGGAAATCTGTATCGACAAGCTGTATTCGCCCGACGGGCCGACCGGACGACTCGGGCTCGTCGAATTCCGTGCGTTCGAAATGCCACCGCACGCACAGATGAGCCTCGCGCAGCAACTACTGCTGCGCGCGCTGATCGCACGGTTCTGGTCCAATCCGTATACCGGCTCGCTGGCTCGGTGGGGCACGCAGCTGCACGATCGCTTCATGCTGCCGTATTTCGTCTGGCGAGACTTCGTCGCAGTCATCGACGAAATGCGGGATGCCGGCTACGCATTGGACGCTGACTGGTTCGCGCCGCATTTCGAGTTCCGCTTTCCGCGTTACGGAAGCGTCAACGCAGGCCCGATCGAGATCGAGCTCCGCCAGGCGCTCGAGCCCTGGCACGTGCTGGGCGAGGAAGGCTCGGTCGGAGGCACGGTACGCTACGTCGATTCGTCAGTCGAGCGCCTGCAGGTGCGTGTTCGAGGCCTCAATGGCGATCGATATTCGCTCGCCTGCAACGGCTTCGAAGTTCCGTTGTCGGCAACGGAACGCAACGACGAGTTCGTCGGCGGCGTCCGTTACAGAGCGTGGCAACCCGCTTCGAGCTTGCATCCGACGATTCCCGTCGATGCGCCGTTGACGATCGACCTCTACGACCACTGGTCGAAACGCGCCGTTGCCGGTTGCACCTATCACGTCGCCCATCCGGGCGGGCGCAACTTCGAGTCGTTTCCGGTCAACTCCTACGAAGCGGAGAGCCGCAGACTCGCACGATTCTTTCCGTTTGGGCACTCTACCGGTCCGACGGAGCCGCCGCGACGCCTGGATCGTCCCGAGTTTCCGACCACGCTCGACTTGCGCTGGACGCACGACGCCGGACCTACCGTGGGATAGAATGCACGGATATTGTCCGTCACGAGAATGCAATGTCGGCGACGACCGGCGCTTCGCAGGACGCGGCTAGCGCATTTCTAGATCTGCTCGACGACTATCGGCTCGCGCCGAACGTGTTCGATTCCATGCTCACGTCCGAGGGAACCGTCAGGTCGGAGTGGCTCGGCGTGCTAGCGCGGCTACGGCAGATCGGCGCAGCTGACCGTCGCACGCTCAACGATAGCGCCCAACGCATTCTGCGCGAAAACGGCGTCACTTTTGTCGCTCAGGACGATACCGAGAGCACGCATCGACCGTGGCAACTCGATTTGCTGCCGCTCGTTATCGGGCCCGGCGACTGGCAAGCACTCGAGACCGGGCTGGTCCAACGTGCGCGTTTGCTCAATGAGCTATTAGCCGATCTCTACGGCGAGCAGCGCTGTCTAGCCGAGAACGTGCTGCCGTCCAGCCTCGTGTTCGGCAACCCCCGATTCCTGCCGGCATGCATGCGACTTCCGGCGAAGCAACAGCTGGGGCTGCATCTGATTGCGTTCGACGTCGCACGAGCACCGGATGGACGCTGGTGGGTTCTAGGCGACCGCACCGAGATGCCTTCGGGGGCCGGCTACGCGCTCGAGAACCGAGTCGTCACGTCGCGCTGCCTGCCGGAGCTGTTTGCCGAGAGCAACGTTCGTCGCCATGCGCACTTTTTCCGTGCGTACAACCAACACGTGTTGAGCCTCACGGACAAGGACGAGCCGCTGGCCGTGTTTTTGACGCGCGGCCCGGGGAAGTTGACCTACTTCGATCACGCCTATCTCGCGCGTTATCTAGGTCACGAGATCGTCGAGGGCTCCGATCTCACGGTGCGAGACGAGTGCGTTTATCTAAAGACGATCGAGGGACTCAGGCAAGTCGATTTGATATTCAGAGCGGTACGCTCGGAATTGACGGATCCGCTCGAGCTGCGTGCAGACTCGATGCTGGGCGTCCCTGGCCTGCTGCAGTCGGCGCGAGCCGGCAACGTGACGATAGGTAATCAACTCGGCAGCGGCGTTGTTGAGAGCCCCGGCTTTTTGAGCTTTCTTCCGGCACTGTGCCGTCAGCTACTTGACGAGGAGCTCGCAATACCGAGCGTCGCAACATGGTGGTGCGGACAACCATCGGAGCGACGCTATGTCCTCGAACACCTCGATAATCTCCTCGTTCGCCGCATCTCAACGACGCATAGCGTGCTCGCGGGCGGGCACGATGGCCGGGTTAACAAATATTCGACGGAAGTGGCGCCCGGGCAGCTTGGGGATCTCATCGAACGGGCCGGGTACGATTTCGTCGGACAGGAGCCGCTTACCCTGTCGACGACGCCGGTGTGGACCGATCTAGGCCTCGCGCCTGAGCCCTGCGTTCTGCGAGTCTACGTCGCCGCGACAGCCAGTGGCTATCAGGTTCTGCCTGGCGGACTGACGAGAATCGCGCACGACTCGGATCCGAATTCCGCGTGGCTCGCGGCCAGCGACGTCAGCAAGGACACGTGGGTGTTATCGGATACTCCCGTCGAGCCGCT
Organism: Rhodospirillaceae bacterium; assembly: GCA_024640685.1. GTDB lineage: Bacteria > Pseudomonadota > Gammaproteobacteria > Steroidobacterales > Rariloculaceae > JAHEEM01. The sequence goes on along the minus strand of JAHEEN010000155.1, from coordinate 4,383 downwards.
GACATTGTTCGCCCGGCAGCACGGCGAGGCTCGATTGCGGCGCAGCCATCGTAACCTGCCCTCCCGGGCGGCCGACAATCTTTTTTGGCTGGGGCGCTATGCCGAGCGGGCTGAAGCCGCAGTCCGACTGTTCCGGAGCCTCGTGATCCGGCTCGCCGGCGAATTGGGCTCGAATCGCTATCCCGTATCGCATGAGCGCGTCGTTTCCCTGCTCGTCATTCACAAGCACATTTCACCGCGGCGGGCAAAGCGAGCGAGAGAAGAGGGTCGCCTCGCCGTCGAACGCGAGCTTTGGACGCTATTGTTTGATTCTGACAGTCGCGACGGACTCGCGAACGTGCTCGGCAACGTAAAACGCACCGCCGAAATCGTCCGCGAACGCCTATCGTTCGACGCGTATCAAACGCTAATGGTGTTGACCGATGTCCCGGACCGACGACAGCGCGAGTCGACAAGCGAGACCGATGAGGCACTGCGACTGCTCAACCGACTCGTGCAAAATCTCGCCGCGTTCAGTGGTATTGCCATGGAGAATATGACCCGCGGCTACGGCTGGCGGTTTCTCGATCTTGGCCGGCGCATCGAACGAATGCGCGCAATGCAACACCTCGTGCACAATCTGACGGCTCACGGGGACCCGGAGAACGATGGCAGCCTCGAGTTGCTGCTCGAACTGGCCGACAGCCGCATGACCTATCGTGGCAGATACCATTCCTCACCGGAGCTAGGCCGCGTACTCGATCTCGTGCTTGCCGATCAGTCGAACCCGCGATCGATCGCATTTCAATTGGCGGCGATTAGCGATCACTTGGCGACACTGCCGAGTACCGAGGACGACGGCCTGCTACGCCAAGACCAGCGCATCACGACGGAGATGTTGAGCAAACTTCAGGTAGCGGACGTGTTCGAGATCGCAGCGAAGAAGAACCGTTTCGACTCGCGTATTCTCATCGATCGTCTATGTCGTGATATCAAGAAATCGGCTAACGATTTGTCGGACGGTATATCCGAACAGTTCTTTAGCCACTCCGCCCCGCAGCGCGTCTCGGGTTACGAGTTTCTAGCCTGACAGCATGCGTTACGCAGTTACGCACAAGACGACTCTGGCTTACGAACAGCCTGTTTCGATTTCTCAGCACGTCTTACGCCTCGAGCCGCGCGATACTCTCCGCCAGACGATGTTGGGGTTCGACCTCGACGTCGATCCTATGCCCTCGCAGCAAGGGAACCGAACCGATTTTTTCGGTAACCATGTCCACCACCTGACGATCCAGACACCGCACGACACCCTCACGGTCGAATCCCGATCGAGCATTGACGTAATTCCACGAGAAAGCGAGATTGCAATCAGCGAGTCCCCCGCGTGGGACCAGGTTGCGGATTCGTTGCTCGAGCAGACGATGACGCCGCTGGGAGCCGCCTACTTCGCGTTTCCTTCGCCCTACGTTTCATGGCGCAGCGTGGTGCAGGAGTATGCGCTGCCGAGTTTTGCACCCGGCCGGCCCGTGCTCGAAGCCGTCATGGATCTAACGTCACGGATTTTCGCTGATTTCGAATACAAAGGCGGCGTGTCGGACGTTTGGACCCCCGTGCACGACGTTGTCGAGATGCGGCAGGGCGTTTGTCAGGACTTCGCGCATCTAGAAATCGCCTGCTTGCGCAGTCTCGGGATTCCGGCGCGTTACGTGAGCGGCTATCTATTGACCCATCCGCCTCCGGGACAAGAAAAGCTAGTCGGCAGCGATGCGTCCCATGCGTGGCTTGCGGCATGGGCCGGAGATTTGGGCTGGGTGGATTTCGATCCGACGAATAATCTAATGCCAGACTTCGAGCACGTGACGGTCGGCTGGGGCCGCGACTACGGCGATCTGAGCCCTATGAACGGTTTCATTACAGGCGGCGGCACGCACACGGTCAGTGTGGGCGTCGATGTCGCCTCGGTCGGTTGACAGAACTTCTATACGCTCTTGTAACGCGCCATAAAAAACGTGTCGGCGATTGCGCTAGCGAGTTCGCCGAGCTTGCGCTGAACGTCGTCCAAGTACTCGTGAAGACCGCTCGCAATAACATCCTCTGGCTGCGCGCTTACGAGTGCATCGAGCTCCTCCAGCGCCGCTGCAGGAATCTCAACACTGGTAAGCTCCTTCTCGGCTAACAGGCGCTCGAGCGTGACCGCGAGTCGCGACACGCAATGTCTGACGGAGCGCGGGAAACTCGGATCGAACAAGATAAACCCGGCGACCGTTGTGGGCGTCATCTTGCAGGGATAAACGCGTCGATAGCCGTGATAAGCGGCTACGTATCGCAGCAGCGCATTCCATTGCGCTACGTCGATCGGCGTGCCGACAGAGTCGACGGTCGGCAAAAGCGAATGGTATTTGATGTCAACGATTCGCGTCGTCTGATCGGCCAATTCGATCAGGGCACCGAGCCGATAGAACCACCACACCTGATCCCGATAGAGCGTGCTGTTCGATATGCCGAAGTGTAGCTGGCAGCGCTCCTTTATCTCCACGCACATTCGTGAAAGCTCGGCGAGCCTCAAGCTCCTGCTATTCAGACTTTGCAGCCAATTGTAAAAGACGTTCAGCTGCGTCCAGGTCTCGAGACTGATCAGATGGCGGATGCTGCGAGCGTTCTCGCGTGCGGCTCGCACCGACGCGCGAATCGAATTGGAGTTCGATTCGTCGAGAACATAGAAACGCACGACGCTCCCTGACTCGACGTTCCGATAACGCTCGAAATAACGATCCTCATCGCAGTGAAGCTTGAGTATCGGCAACCAATCGCTCTCGCCACGTGAGTTGCGCGTGAATGTCTCATTGATGTCCAGAATACGAGCGAGATTCTCGGCACGCGCCATGTAGCGCGCCATCCAGAAGCTGTTCTCCGCGAACCGTGCAAGTAAGCTACTCAAGTACCCAGGTATCCTTCGTTCCGCCGCCCTGCGACGAGTTGACTACGAGAGACCCGCTCCGCAGCGCTACCCGCGTGAGCCCGCCAGGCAATACCCAGCTATCCCGACCCGTAATGATGTACGGACGCAAGTCCACGTGACGCGCCTCCACCGAGTCGTCAATGAGTGTTGGGCAGACAGACAGTCCGACAACCGGTTGACTGATGTAGTTCTCCGGCCGTGCCTCGAGCCGCTTCCGACACTCGGCTAGCTCAGCCTTCGACGCCTTTGGCCCAACGACGACGCCGTAGCCGCCCGACTCGCCGACGGGCTTGACGACGAGCTCTTTGAGATGTGCCAACGTAAATTTGAGACCCTCAGCCTCCCGACACAGATGGGTCTCGACGTTCTTGAGGATCGGTTCCTCCGACAAATAAAAGCGAATGATGCGGGGCAAGTACGCATATATCGCCTTGTCGTCGGCGACACCCGTGCCGACGGCATTCGCGAGGGTCACTCGCCCGGCACGATAGACCTCGAAGATTCCCCGCACGCCGAGCATGCTCTTCGGATCGAACTGCGCAGGATCGAGAAACCCGTCGTCGATGCGACGATAGATCACGTCGACGCGCACGAGCCCACTCGTCGTCTTCATCTGCACGTTACCATTTTCGACGACGAGGTCGCGGCCCTCGACGAGTGGCGCGCCCATCTCCCGAGCGAGAAACACATGCTCGAAATACGCGGAATTGAATACGCCCGGCGACAGCAGCACAATATTCGGATCCGCAATCCCGGCAGGCGCGAGCTCCGCGAGCGCATCGCGCAGCCTCATGCCGTAGTTGCCGACTGGACGCAGGCCCACGCGATCGGTGAGATCGCCGAATGCGCGCATCATCAAATTACGATTTTCGACGACGTAGGAGACTCCCGACGGAGTCCTGGCGTTGTCTTCCAGCACGCGGAACTCACCGTCGGTGTCCCGGACGAGATCGGTGCCACAAATACTGACGTAGGTACCGAACGGCAGGTCGAGTTCCGCCATCTCGGGCCGATAGTTTGCGTTGTCAACGACCAGCTCTGTGGGAACGATGCCCTCCTTCAGTATGCGTTGCTCGTGATAGACGTCGTGAAGGAAGCGATTGATCGCGGTAACGCGCTGCCGGCAGCCGGCGTCGATCTGCTGCCAGTCATCTTGCGAGAGAATTCGCGGAATGACGTCGAACGGCAACACGCGGTCGATCGCGTCGCGGTCCGAGTACACCGTGAACGTGATGCCGAGATTGAATAACTCTTGATCGCTCGCCCGCGCGCGCCGTCGCAGTCCCGATGGCTTCATGCGCTTGAGTCGATCGCGGACGACTTTCGTGTGCTCGGCCGGATGCGTCGAGTCGCCGAACATCTCGCAGAAAAAGCCGTTGGGGTCGTAGTTGGAAAATAGACCGGTTCGATCTGTCGACATGGCGTATTTGTGGCCGATCTGGTTG
>JAHEEN010000154.1 GCA_024640685.1 Rhodospirillaceae bacterium | reverse complement strand
CACGAGATTGCGCGACGTTTGCGTCACGAACAGCTTGCCGATAGAACGGGCCTCGGCGTCGTAGGCAGAGCAACCGTGCGCACCGTGGCGCAGCCATAGATCGAGAATTGCAAATGGCGCCGGGTAGTGAAGGGGATTGGCGCGACGCGCGATACGCGCTCGAATCGAGCGTGCGACCCAGCGTCGCGCGAGACCGAGGTTCAGGAGCCGCAGAAACCATGGTGCGCGCGCGCGGGTAGGGCGGTTGTCGATCAACTGATCTGCGCACTCTCGCAGACGCTCACGCGGAACCAGGCGGTCGACGAGATGAATGCGCGACGCTTCGACCGGCGACAGCATCCTACCCGTCAGCATCAGATCGAGGGCAGCGGGCGCTCCTAACAGCGCTACGGCCCGGACGGTACCGCCGAAGCCAGGATGGATGCCGAGCTGGACTTCGGGGAGTCCGAGATTGCGGTCGTAGCCCTCGACAGCGACGCGATAGTCGCATGCGAGCGCGAGCTCGAGCCCGCCGCCGAGCGCGTAGCCGTCGATCGCGGCCACGGTCGGGCAGGCCAATGACGCTAGCTTGTCCATGACCGCTTGACCGCGCGCTGCTGCGGCAGCACCGGCGTCCGCGGTCTCGAGTGCCGAGAACTCTGAGACGTCGGCGCCAAGGATGAAGCCGGTCGGCTTTGCAGACTCGATGACGAGCCCGCGAGGAACTGCCGTTTGGATCTCGTCGAGCAGCGAGTCGAGCTCGGACAGCACATCGCGACTGAGTGTGTTGCTCGTGCTGTCGCTCTTGTCCAGCGTCAACCAGAGGACGTCTCGTTCGTCGCGCTCGAACCGCCAGTGTCGACTCTGTGGCTCGCTCATCCGCGTTACCTAGGCGGCCCGTGCAGCTGCCGCATCGATCTCGAAGTCACAGACGAGGGGCAGGTGATCGGAGAACCTGACCGTCGGAATCTGGAAATTCGTGACCTTGATGCCGTTGCCGTAGAGCACGAAGTCGAGCTCTTTCCTCGGTGCCGTACTCGGGTATGACGGCCAACCGCGCACGTTTGCGCTTTGCAGGCCAGCTGCCTTCATGAACAAATAGATCTCGTGTTGGCCCCAGAAAGTATTGAAATCGCCGGCTACGATGACCGGCTTCTCCGACGCGACGACGAGGTCATGCAGATGGTGCAGCTGCGCATGTCGATGCCGGTATTTCAGTGAAAGATGGACGAGAAACACGGCGCAATCGTCGAGCTCGAGCTCGATGATTAAACGCTTGATGCCTTTCTCGAAGTAGTGGAAACGCTCGCCGTGCACTCGCGGCGCGGCCAAAAACGCATTGCCTTGCTTGCGAACGATCGGCAGGTGCGCATTGACCGAGGTCAAGCCATATTTGCATTGGTACGCTGAATAGTGTCCTAACGCTTCGGCGATCCGCTCTGCCTGATTGACGCGGCGGCTTCGAATCGATCCGCAGTCGACCTCGACGAGACCGACGATATCCGGGTCCTGCGACTTGATGAATCCCGTGATGCGTTCCAGATTGCCACGATTGCCGAGCAGATAACCGGCACCCGGAATCGGCAAATGCATCGCGGGTCCCAACCCGAGGCCGTAGCGGATGTTGTAGACGAGCAACCTCATGGGCCCATCTTACCCGTCCGCGGTCGTGAGCGGAGCGATGCAGTGCGCGTATCGGTCACGCAGTTCACGCTGCACGCGAGACTGACGGCTGGTTCGTTGCAAAGCGGCGGGTCTAGCAGTAGGGTCGGCGCAGGGCTCGGGCAACGAGGTTGGTGGAGCGATGTCGGAACGGAACCCAATCCGCGTATACGTGGCTCACACGTTCTCGGAGGATCCTGATTACCGCAGGGTTTTCGAGTACCTGGAGAGCTTGCAGAACTTCTTCTACGTCAATTGCAGCAACATCGAGTCGATTCCGGGCGGGGGCGGTAAGGAAGCCGTCAAGGACGAGCTTCGGACGCAGATCAAGATGGCTGAGGTGGTTGTCGTCCCGTCGATCATGTACGCGAACAATCGCAGCTGGATTACCTACCAAATGGATGTCGCGCAAGCGATGGACCTGCCAATCGTCGCGATGGAGCCGTTCGGCGGTATACAAGAGATGCCGAAGGAAGTCTCGGAGCGCGCCGACGAGCGGGTAGAGTGGAACGACCGTCTTCTCGTCGATGCGCTGCGACGCCAGGCGCGTCACGAAGAGACGACGCGATGGGAGACGATCGAGTTCGAGATGCCGTAGGCGACGGCCGTCAAGCTGTGAACGACCTGCAGCATCCCTTGGTCATTGCACACCGCGGCGCCAGCGGCTACCTGACCGAGCACACGTTGGCCGCAAAGAAGCTTGCCCACGATCAGCGAGCCGATTTCCTCGAGCAAGACGTTGTCGCGACGCGCGACGGCGTGCTGATCGTTTGCCATGACCTCTACCTCGAGCGGTTGACGAACGTCACCGACGTGTTCCCCGACCGGTGTCGTGACGACGGCCGCTACTATGTGATCGATTTCGATTGGCCGGAGATTCGCGCTCTGCAACGGCGCAGTGTCCCGGATAATCTCGCAGATGCCGATGCGAATGCCGGCCGCGCTCTGGCGGACGAGACCGATGACACTCGCCTGCATACGTTGGCTGAAGAGTTGGCGTTCATAGATAGACTCAATGCGGTGTCGGCGCATACAGCCGGTGTCTATACCGAGATCAAGCATCCGGCTTGGCATCGCGAGCAAGGTTTCGACTTGACCGGTGCGGTTGCCCGTGCGCTCGACGACGCGGGCTACCGTCATGCCGATGGCTCGGCCTATATTCAGTGCTTCGACGCTGCTGAGCTCAAGCGTCTCAAGGAATTCGACGCATGCCCGTTGCCGCTCGTCCAGCTCGTAGGGCGCAGCGTCGAGCGACGGTTGCTGACGCCTGCGGGCCTGTCGGCAATTGCCAGTTACGCTGCCGCGCTGGCGCCGAATCATCGACTGTTGTTCGACGAAAATGCCGATCGCCCGACCATAACCGGGCTTGCTCAAGACGCGCGCGCTGTGGAACTGGCATTACATCCATACACGTTTAACAACGACACATTACCGACGTATTCAGACGATCTCGCGGGATTCTTGGCGCTGGTCAACGAGCTCGTGCAGCCCGAGGCGGTGTTCTGCGATTACCCGGATATTGCGGTGTCGATACGCGCACGGTGCATTCGTACGCAGGAATGACGCAGCGTGCAATGGACAGTATTTTGCCGTTGACCTAGAGTGGCCATACGCAGTCGGAGTCACAGAACTATGCTCGTCGGACGCGCTCTCGCAATATCGATTGTCACGGCGATTGCCGGTTGTGCAGCGACGCCTCGCGATCCAAACCGACCGATCGAGCCGGCGTGCGATCAATCCGAGAACTGCTTTTACGAACGCAACATTCGCAGCTTTCGCGTACTCGATCGACGAACCGTAATCGTGTTAGTCGGTAGCAACCAATGTCCGTTCAAGCTCGAAGTCGACGGTTTTTTCTGCGATCTCAGCGTGTCGTCGTTTCTGGCGTTCAACGACCGCGACGGGCGAATCTGCACATGGGACCGAACGTACATCGCAGGAGGGCCGTTCGTTCGCGACGACGAGCTGTGTCGCGTTCAGCAGATTACGCCGCTGACTGACGACGAGTTGCTCGAGGAATATGCTAACAATGGTATCGTTCCGCCATTGCCGGCGAAGGGCTCGGGCGAGCTCGAGGTCGTCGAGGCCGAGCCGCCGGCTGCAGCCGAGGCTACAGAGGTGCCGCCGGTGTCGGGCGCAATGCCCGAGACGTCAGTTGCTCCCTAAGCAGTTGGGCCGATTACCGGCTTCTAGCGCTTCGTTGTACGCAGTCAGCGCGGGTCGCAGCGAGCGCACGATATCGTCAAGACGCCGATCGTCGGACGGATGGGTCGACATGAACTCGGCAGGCTCACCGCCTTGGCGTTGAGCGGCCATATTCTTCCACAGGTAAATCGTTGCGCGCGGATCGAATCCTGCCCTAGCCATGTAATCGAGCCCGACGATATCGGCTTCGCTCTCGTCGCTGCGGCTGAACGGGAGCGTCAAGAACACTCTCGAGAACTCGCTCGAGTAACCGTAGAGGCCCGTCGCCGCGCCGCCAACTCTGGCCAGAACGTCGGCACCCATCTGGCGTTTTGCCTGGCGTGCGACGTGATCCTCCGTCACGTGGGCAATCTCGTGGCCGATAACTGCTGCAAGCCCATCCGGTGTCTCTGCAGCGGTGAAAATGCCGGTAAACACGCCAATCTTGCCGCCGGGCATCGCAAACGCGTTCAATGATTCGTCGTCGAACACGACGACTTCCCATTCAATGCTGGAATAAGGCTCCTCGAGCGTCGCGATCAATGCATCGGCGACGCATTCGACGAACGGCTGGATCGCCGGGTTCGCCGGTCGCGGCATCGAGCGCTTCATATTGAGCCACTCGACGCGCACGGCACGCTCGATCTCGCGCTCGGACATCGAGAACTGGGCCCAGACACCGGTCAGCGGTAGCAGGATCGCAACGATCGCCGTAAGCGCCTTAAAACAGGTTCGTCGCACGTGGGCTGGCATCATGGCGGCAGTGTCTCCGAAGCTACGTTGAAACCGTCACAAAGATTAGATGCGCCGCGGCCCAATAGGTTCGCGTGCATCGGCGTACGATAACACAACGCGCACAGGGCTCCGTGCGTGCACAGCACGGATTATCGACGCAATGACTCGCCCTGCTTGCCCGTGAGCTAAGTGCGTATAATGTATATTATGTTAAATAACATTGATACGGGTATAGTCCCCGATTTCGACGCGCCGCCCTCTCGGCGGTTTTCGAGCCTATGTCGTTTCTCGTTCAGCTGACGGACGTCTCATTGGCGTACGGGGATCAACGCATCCTCGTTGGCGCCAATCTGCAGATCGTCGGCGAAGATCGGGTCTGCGTCGTTGGGCGCAACGGCGCCGGAAAGTCTTCGACACTGAAGCTCGTGACCGGCGAGATCGAGCCCGACGAAGGCAAAATCGAGCGGCCGACGAACCTGCGTGTTGCAAAGCTCGATCAGACGCTCGAGGCCGGCTCTGCGCGGACGGCGCGCGAGGTCGTCACGGATGGCATGGCGGCACAACAGACGCGTATTCGTGAATACGAGCAACTCAGTGAGTCCGGCAGCTCGGACAAAGACACGTTGCGCGAGCTCGAGCGACTGCAGCGAGAGATCGAGGGCGGCGGTGGCTGGTCGCTCGATCAGCAGGTCGATTCGATCATCACGCAACTGGAGCTGCCGAGCACTACGACGATGGACGAGCTCTCCGGCGGGTGGCGACGGCGCGTCGCGTTGGCGAAAGCGCTGGTTTCGCGCCCGGAACTCTTGTTGCTCGACGAGCCGACGAATCATCTGGATATCAGCACGATCGAATGGCTCGAGAGCGAGATTGCTCGCTATTCCGGCGCCCTACTCTTCGTGACACACGACCGGGAGTTCGTCGATCGCGTCGCTACGCGGATTGTGGAGATCGATCGCGGCTCGTTGCGAAGCTGGCCCGGCGGCTATGCCGATTACCTTAGGCAGAAAGCGAAAGCGAACCGTGACGAGGATCGTCAGAATGCGCAGTTCGACCGCAAGCTTGCTGAGGAAGAGGCCTGGATTCGGCAAGGGATCAAGGCGCGCGAGAGCCGCAACGAGGGGCGCGTACGGGCGCTCGAGGCGTTGCGCGAGGAACGCGCGGAGCGTATCGGCAGGCCGCGTCACCCCCGTGTTGACGTCAACGAGTCGTCGGTGCTCTCGGGCCGCAAGGTAATCGAATTGCACAATGTGTCCCATGCTTTCGAGGGGCGCAAGATTCTCGACGGCTTCACGCTGCGCGTAACGCGTGGTGAGCGAATCGGCATCATCGGCAACAACGGTGTCGGTAAGACGACGCTGCTGCGATTGATGCTCGGCGAGCTCAAGCCGAACCGCGGCACCGTCAAGCTCGGCACGAATCTCGAGGTTGGCTACTTCGATCAGCTGCGTCGCGAGCTCGACACGTCGAGAACCGTGGCGGAAATCGTCGGCGAAGGTCGCGACTACGTGACCGTCAACGGCCGCCAAAAGCACGTCGTCGGTTACTTGACGGATTTCTTGTTCTCGGCGAAACGTGCGATGACACGAGTCTCGGCGTTATCCGGCGGCGAGCGCAATCGCGTAATCCTCGCGAAGCTTTTTACGATGCCGTCCAATCTGCTAATTCTCGATGAGCCGACGAACGATCTCGATGTCGAAACGCTCGAGGCGCTCGAGGCACGGCTGGTCGACTACAACGGCACGTTGATCGTCGTCAGCCACGATCGGCACTTCTTGGACCGTGTCGTCACGAGCACGCTGATATTCGAGGGTGACGGCACCGCGCGCCGCTACGCCGGCGGCTACTCCGACTGGGTACGGCTGCGCCATACGTTGGCGACGAATGACGGACCACAAGCTGGCGCCGCGACGGCGTCGCAACCGACATCCCGGCCACGTCAGAGCCGGCCTTCGAAGCTGTCGTACAAGCGGCAACGGGAGCTCGACGCGCTGCCCGACGAGATCGAGCGCCTCGAGAGCGAAATCGCCGACGTCGAGGCGCTCGTCAACGATCCCTCGTTGTATGAACAGTCGCGCGAAGATGTCAGCGCTCACTTCGACCAGCTCGCCGAGTTGCGGCAGAAATTGGACTCGCAGATGCAGCGTTGGGAGGTGCTCGAAGCCGAGCGCGACGCGCTGGAGAGGCCGGACTAGAGGCAGTTTTCGTTAACACGGCGACTGAGTCCGCAGGCTTGTACTCGACGCGCTCGCAAGGGACAATTCGGCACCACCCAACTAATAAGAATACTAGCGCCAGCCCATCGCATCTGAGCGCCTAACCGCACGGAAGGTCTAACTATGTGGCAGCAAGTCTATCTACCCGTGGGGAACAGCCTCACTCTGTCCTCATTGACGGCAGCGATTCCAATCATCGTGATGCTCGTCATGATCGGAGTCGTGCGCAAGCCGCCGTGGGCAGCGGCGTTAGCAGGTCTCGGTGCATCGCTAGTGATAGCCATTGCGGTGTACGGCATGCCCACTTCGCTGGCCGTAAGCTCCGTAACCTACGGTGCCGCATTCGGCCTGTTTCCAATTTGCTGGATTGTATTTTGGGCGATCGTCCTTTATCGATTGACGCTGGAGTCTGGCAAATTCGAGATCATCAAGGACTCGATCGGTGGCCTGACGTCGGACAAGCGTATGCAGGCCATGTTGATTGCATTCGCGCTCGGTGCGTTCATCGAGGGTGCGGCCGGGTTCGGCACACCGGTCGCGGTTGCAGCGACGATGCTCGTTGGGCTCGGCTTCAACCCATTCTACGCGGCGGGCATTTGTCTGTTGGCCAATACGGCACCGGTTGCCTTCGGCTCGATTGGCATACCGGTCGTGGCATTGGCGGGCCTCACGGGCTTTCCGGAGATGGAGCTCAGCGCCTGGGTCGGCGCAATCTGCGCGCC
>JAHEEN010000153.1 GCA_024640685.1 Rhodospirillaceae bacterium | reverse complement strand
GGGATCACCTCGTGCGCAGTCAGCTCGTTGCGTACCCGATCCGGATCGGCGTCTTCCCGATCGATCTTGTTGACGGCGACGACGAGCGGCACTCCGGCCGCTTTTGCGTGATTGACCGCCTCGACCGTCTGCGGCATGACGCCGTCGTCGGCAGCGACGATCAGAATGACGATATCGGTCACTTGCGCGCCGCGGGCACGCATCGCCGTAAAGGCGGCGTGGCCAGGCGTATCCAAGAACGTCACGTCGCCCTTGTCCGTCGACACGTGGTACGCACCGATGTGCTGCGTGATACCGCCCGCCTCACCCGATGCCACTCGGCTGCGACGGATGTAATCGAGCAATGACGTCTTACCGTGGTCGACGTGACCCATGACGGTCACGACCGGGGGTCTGGCGGTTTCGGCAACATCGGCCCCGGCCACTTCCAGAGACTCTAGGAGCTCGTCCTCGATCGCCGTTTCCCTGAGCAGCTTGGCCGTATGTCCCATCTCCTCGACGACGAGCACCGCCGTGTCCTGATCGATGACCTGATTGATCGTCACCATCATGCCCATGTTCATCAACGATCTGATGACCTCGCTGGACTTGATCGCCATGCGCGCGGCGAGATCACCGACGGTGATCGTTTCGGGAATCTCGACCTCGCGAATGACCGGCGCCGTCGGGCGCTCGAAGCCGTGCTGGCTATCGACACTGACTTGCACGGGACGACGACGCGCTCGCTTCTTGCGCCGTCTCGCAGTCGCGCCTCCGGCAACGTGTAGCGTGTGATCGGACTTCGCGTCGCGGCTCGGGCGCGGCGCGGTCTTGGGACGGTCGCGCTCGAGCTTTTGCTTGGCCACGCGCTCTTTTTCGGCTTTCTCAGCGGTACGGCGCGCTTCCTCGGCCGCGCGGCGGGCTTCCTCGTCGGCTTGCCGCTTCTGCGCCTCTTCCTCGGCGCGCTGCTGAGCCTCGGCGGCATCCCGCTCGGCAGCAGCCCGGAGTCGTTGATCTTCCTCGGCGCGTCGCTTGGCCTCAGCCTCACGCTCGACCGCAACCTTCTTCTCTTCCTCGCCCCGGCGCTGCGAATCGAGCTCTTCCTGCTGCTTGCGAGCCTGCTCTTCGAGGACGTCGCGCTTGATGTATGTACGCTTGCGGCGAACCTCGACCGACACCGTACGCGAGCGTCCCTGCCCGCTCGCAAGCCTGAGCTCACTCTGCGACTTGCGCTTTAGCGTGATCTTACGCGGCGCCGCTGCGGCTGGATCTTTGCGGCCATGCGAGCGGCGCAAATGCGTCAACAGCTCGAGCTTGGCATCCTCGCTGATCGTATCTTGGGCGCCGGAGACCTTGATGCCCGCCTCATCGAGCTGCGTCAGTAGCCTCTCGACGGGCACCTTGAGCACCTCAGCGAAATCCGTAACTGTGACATCCGCCATGAGCGTCTCCTAACCTTCCTGCTGCTCGCCCTCGAACCAATGCGCGCGCGCGGCCATGATCAGCCCGGCAGCGCGTTCCGGCTCCAGCAACTCAATTTCCTCGAGATCATCGACGGCCTGCTCGGCCAAATCCTCACGGGTGACGATCCCACGGCTCGCAAGCTCGAACGCGAGCTCTTTATCCATTCCCTCGAGGCTCAGCAGATCCTCGGCCGGCTCGGCCTGATCGATGACCTCCTCGGTGACGATGGCCTGAGTGATCAGCACATCGCGAGCTCGCGCCCGCAGCTCGTCGACGATCTCCTGATCGAACTCCTCGATCCCGAGCAACTCGCTCGCAGGCACGTAAGCGACCTCTTCCAACGTCGAGAAGCCCTCCTGCACGAGGATCGTCGCGACATCCTCATCGACGTCGAGGTCCTCCATGAGCTTGTCGACGAGCTCGCGTGCCTCCTGCTCGCTCTTCTCCTCCGCGTCGGACTCCGTCATCACGTTGAGCTCCCACCCCGTGAGCTCGCTGGCCAAACGAATGTTCTGGCCGCCGCGGCCAATCGCCTGCGACAATTTCTCTTCCTCGACGGCGATGTCCATGCTGTGCGCTTCCTCGTCCATGACGATGGACAGCACGTCCGCCGGCGACATCGCATTGATCACGAACTGCGCGGGGTTCTCGTCGTGCAGGATGATGTCGACGCGCTCACCAGCCAGCTCGTTCGAGACTGCCTGCACGCGCGAGCCGCGCATGCCGACGCAGGCACCGACCGGATCGATGCGGTTGTCGTTGCTCTTGACGGCGATTTTCGCGCGTAGGCCCGGGTCCCTCGCAGCCCCTAGAATCTCGATCAGGTTCTGGCCGACCTCCGGAACCTCGAGCCTGAATAGCTTGACCAGGAAGTCCGGTGAGGTTCGCGTCAGGAACAGCTGTGGGCCACGGGGCTCGGCGCGCACTTCGCGCAACACGCCTTTGACGCGGTCCTGCGGTTTGATCGGCTCACGAGGGATTAGATCTTCGCGCGGAATGAAGCCTTCGGCGTTGCCGCCGAGATCCACGTAGACACCGTTACGGTCGACGCGCTTGACGATCCCGCCGAGAAGCTCGCCTTCGCGGCCCTCGAATTCCTCGATGACTTGCTTGCGCTCGGCCTCGCGTACTTTCTGCACGATGACTTGCTTCGCCGTCTGTGCTGCGATTCGGCCAAACTCCACCGACTCCATCGACACCTCGACGTAGCCACCAGGCTCTGCGCTCTGATCAATATCGAGCGCATCCTCGAGACGCAGCTCGCGCGCCGGCTCTTCGAGCTCATTGGAGTCATCGGCAAAAACGAGCCAACGCCGAAAAGTGTCGTACTCGCCAGTGTCGCGATCGATAGCGACGCGCACTTCGATATCTTCGCCGTGCTTGCGTTTCGTCGCAGAGGCCAACGCAGCTTCGATCGCCTCGAAGATCACATCTTTCTCGACGTTCTTCTCGTTCGATACGGCATCGACGACCATTAAGATTTCTTTACTCATGTCAGATCGTGACTCGCAGCAATGTTAGTACTCGGGGACGAGGTGCGCGGCAGCGATATCGGTCAGTGGCAACCGCCACTGGACACCATCGACGTCGATCAGCACGTGCTCGTCCTCCACCCCTCGCAAATGTCCTTGAAAGTTTCGCCGCCCGTCGATGGGCAATGCCAATCGAATCTTCGCTTCGTGATCCGTAAATCGCGTGAAATGCTCGGCTGTGCGCAGCGGCCGATCGAGCCCCGGCGACGAAACCTCGAGCGTATAGCTCCCAGGCATCGCATCCTCGACATCGAGAAACGTGCCGATTTGCCGACTGACCCGCTCACAATCGTCGAGATCGATACCGGCATCCTGGTCGATGTAGAGGCGCAGCAACCCGTTGCCGCCAACGCGTGCATCGACGTCGACGAGCTCATAGCCCATGGCTGTCACCGGAGTTTCTAGCAAACCAATCAATCTCTCTTTGAGCGCGCTATGCACGGCCGTCCTCAGTACCGAGCAGGAACAAAAAATGGGCCCAAGGCCCATTCCATCGATCCCCGCCTCCTCGCTGCCCGACCCGGTCCGTAGTCGAACGCGCGTAAAAATAAAGCCCCTCGCGGGGGCCCTTAACATCAACCAAAGTCTTAAAAGCCACCGGTAACCAGTTGAATCTCTTCATGACTGGAAAACACCGACGCTGGCGCAATCACCAGTTCCGGTCGGCATTCTATCGAAAAACACGCCTAGATTGTAACTAGGTCGCGAACCGGCAGTGTCCCTGTAGGTTTCTTGCCGCGCAAGCTAGCAGGACTAGGGCTCCGGCGCAGCCTGGTCAACGACGCGCTGGATCGACTGCAGATAGTCGACGAGCCGATCGATCATGATTCTGGCTTCATCCTCGGCGACCGCGTCGGCGCCCTCTTCGACCCAGAACTCGTAGCCCCAGACCGGCATGTAACGCGTGCCGTGAGCGATGACAATCGATCGACCGTCGACGATGTCCCGAACTCGCGCGGCCGGGAAGCGGCCGTCGTTGCGCTGCGCCAACTGCGTCAGATTCGGCACGAGCACGCTGAGCGTATCGGCAACAGGACCGTCGCCGCGGCCCTGCTCACCGTGACATGAGGCACAGAATCGCTGGAACAGCTCGCCACCGCTGTACGTTGCAAAGCCTTGCGCGGCAGACAGACTCCACACCAATGCGATCGCGGCGGCCAACGCGCCAGTTAGTAACGCTCTCATCTGTGACAGCTCATCAGCAACTTCGCTAATGACTAGCATCACAGTCAGCGCCTAGCGTGTGTATACGTATTCGCCGTAGCAGCACCAACTAGCGAACACTCAGTTCTCAGGCAATGCGAATGCGACGATCGCGTCGCCCTCTTCGGTAAACGTGCGCCGGTTTCCGCCAGCAGCCATAACGACGTATTGTCGGCCACCAGCCATGTAACTCATTGGCACGGCCATGCCTGCGTACGGCAGGTCGGCTGACCAGACTTCCTCGCCGGTACGGAGATCGAGCGCACGAATCTTCTTGTCCATCGATGCGCCCATGAAAACCAAACCGCCGGCCGTCGTCATCGGTCCACCGAGTATCGACGTACCCCAGTTCAAGAACTCAGGAAACGTGATGCCGAATCGGCGCACCTTGCCGAAGGGGATTGTCCAGTTCACGCGCCCGCTATCCATGTCGATCGCGGTCAACGTGCCCCACGGCGGCGGTGTGCACGGCACACCGAGCGGCGACACGAAGTTCTCTGTAGACGTGAAGTACGGCGTCCCAGGCATCGGATCGCCGCCACCCAAGCTGTTTCCGGGAACGCTGCCGTCGGGTTCTGGCATCGGCGTCAGGCCGCCATCGGGATTCGGGATCAAATGATGCACGGTCGCAATAGTCAGTGACTTGATGATGACCTGGTTCGTGTTCGGATCGAATGCGGCGCCACCCCAGTTCCCGCCGCCACCGAACCCAGGGAAATGTAGCGTGCCCTCAATGCTGGGCGGGGTAAACATACCTTCATAGCGCAGCTCGTCGAACCGCCGGCGGCACCAGGCGCGATCGAGCGGCGTCAGCCCGTACAAGTCGTCGCGCGTCAGCTCGGTCAGCGTGAATGGCTCCGGCAGCGTCGGAAACGGCTGCGTCGGCGCCGTCTGCTCGCCAGGCACGTTCGAGGCCGGCACCGGGCGCTCCTGGATCGGCCAGACGGGCTCACCGGTCTCGACGTCGAGCACGAACAAGTAACCCCATTTAGTCTGCTGGATCGCAACGTCGCGCTGACGGCCGCCGTTGCGAATCGTCGCGATCAGCGGATGGCCTGGCAGGTCGTAATCGTAGACGTCGTGGCGAACGGTCTGATAAGACCAAACAACCTCGCCTGTTGCTGCATCCAACGCGATCGTCGCGGTCCCGTAAGGAATCGGGAACGTGCGCGGCCCACCGTAGAAATCCGAAGACGGGCTCGTCGTCGGCAGAAACACGAGGCCGCGCTCGACGTCGGCGCTCAGCGTCGACCAGACGTTCGCGGCACCGGTCTCGTGAATTCGCTCCGGTGGGATCGGGTTGAACTCCCATACGAGCTCACCGGTGCGGACGTCGAAGCCCCGGACGAAGCCGTCGCTCGCATCGACGGGGCTATCCTCGACGCCGACGGCCGAGACGACGACGTTGCCGACGACGATCGGCCCCGATGTCGTATGCCGAGGGCCGACGCCGTTGCCCTCGTAGTCCCAATGGGACACGTAACCCGGATGACCGTCAGCGCGGCCGAAATCGCTGCACGACGCACCGGTGTCGCCGTCGATCGCATACAGGTAGCCGTTGATATCGCCCTTGAATACGCGTTTCTCGCAGCTAGTGCCCGGTCGCGGCGATGCAGCCTCCCAATAGGCAACGCTGCGACAACGAACGATCCGGCGCTGCTCGTCGATGAGCCCGAGTCCCCCCTCGTCCGCATGCGGATCGAACCGCCAGCGCTCGAGCCCGTTCTGCGGATCGAGCGACACCACGCGATTCATCGGCGTGCAGTAATACAGCGAGTCGTTGGCGTGGATCGGCGTGACCTCGAGCCACGCATCATCACCTGAACGATGTATCCACGCGACCTCGAGATCACCCACTGTGTCGAGGTTGATCTGCGAGTACGGCGAGTACTGCGTGCCGCCAGGCGGGCCGCCGAACGTCGGCCAATCGGACTGCGCCGTTGCGATCGATAGCAATCCTAGATAGGCCAGCAAGAAGGACGATATTCGAACCCAGCCCATGATTCTCCCCTTCGCGCTAGCCGTCGGGCTCGCCGATATCGACCGAGACGAAAGCGTGCGCCGCTATTCTTGCGGCGTGCACTCGTAGGGTCGCACCTGCTCGCCCGGGCGCCACATCCACTGCTTGTCGAGGCGCACTGGTGCCGTGAACGTCGCCGGATCGACAACGGTCAGCTCGTACTCCAAACGAGCACGGTCGTCACTGAGCCGAAAGATCTCGGAAATCTCTACGGCATCGCTTTGCGGAATGCCCGAGTGATTGAAGTATGGCCAATCGACGCCGCGCGTCTCGACATGGAGCTCACCGTCGACCCAGCGGCCGACCGAGTTGCCAAGGCGGCTCGGAGCATTGGAAAGCACCGAATCGTCATCGATATGGATCGTGCGCAACGTGTCGTATTCCTCGATGCGGAGCAGCACGCGCTCGCCTTCGTCGACGAACTCGATCGGGTAAGGCTGCGACATGATCCAAGGCATGCCTTTCGGCGCGCAGTCGGCGATCAGTACCTCGGTCACCGGGTCGAAGCTGTCACGCGCGGCGCGCGCCGAGGCCGTCAACGGGTAGCTAGTCGCCCAGAGGTTGCGACTCTCGCCGGTGAAATGCGTGCTCCAGACGCGGAAGATCGAGTCCGCTTCCGGCGTACCGCCGGCGAGCCAGACTTCCGACGTGCCGAGCGTCGAGTCGCTCCAGTACGGATCGACACCTGGACGCAGCACGATCTCACGGCCATCGGCGAGCATCGCATTGTTGGAAAACATCGCAAAGGTGCCATCCTTCGCGGCTCCGCCCGCGAGCCGAACGCGGTCACCGACGCTGAAGATATCCGCATTGATATCCATGCGCCGCAGAATGCTGACGGAATTCGTCTCGATCTCCCAGACGTTGCCTTCGTCGGTGCGCACCGAGAAACGAACGTGGGGATTGCGCCAGCGCATTTCGGTCACGACGCCATCGATCTCGGTCATCGTCGTCATATCGAAAAAGCCGCCGAACGCGTGATGGGCCGATACCGTCGCTGCACAGGACATGGCAGCCACAGCCGTTAAGACACGCAACCCGTTGTCGTTCACTGCAACTCCCCCTAGCGTCGATCGATGCCGCCGAGTCGGCAGCATCCCATTACTGCGGTCGCAAATCTCGATCATCATTTGCCGAGGTGGGCACGAAGTCAACCGAACCGTGCGCCCCGCGCGGTAGCGCTAGCTGACACAGAGGTTTTGTCGGCCGGGCGTGGCCACGACGAGCGGCGGCCGCATTAGATGCCGCCGGACACCGGAGGAATCGCATCCAGTTCTGGGGGAGCTTTCGTACGGCACCTGCCGATGCCCGGCGACAGCTAAGCGTCGCCCGTTTCCCGGCCTCCGACAATACGTAGATGCCGCGACCGTCGGTGGTCCGGGGCTACATCCCGAACCGATCCT
>JAHEEN010000021.1 GCA_024640685.1 Rhodospirillaceae bacterium | reverse complement strand
AAACTCTGAGTTCCGGCGCTGCGGCCCATTCGCCAAGCAACGGCTCGACGACCCACGAAAAACGCCACGCGAGCCAAATCGCGACGAGCCACGTACCGACTGACAGTGCTTCCTTTGCGAAGCCTCGCCAGAAACCGAAGCCCGCCGACCCGATGCAGATAACGATGATCAGAACGTCGACCCAAGACACGCAGCTCAGCGCTCCACGTCACTCGAATACGACCTGGGCCACGAAACCGTGCGCCGAAAGCGCGGACGCGATCGCCTCAGCCTGCGCCCGAGTCGTCTCCGGGCCGACGCGCACGCGGTGCACGGTGCCACCGCCGCCACGGGCCGCAGAGACTGTTGCATCGTAGCCGTACGTAGAGACGCGGGCAGCTAGCCGATCGGCGTTACCCTCGTCTCCGAATGCCCCGAGCTGCGTGTACCAGCGCGTCGTCGCCATCTCAGGCGATGGCGTCTCGGTCGCAGCCGGGGCGCTGGAAGCGACTGCGGGTGCCGGCGCCTCGACTGCAACGGCAGGTGCGGGCGGCGGCACGGGAGCTGCAGCAATCTCAGTGGGCTCCACCGTCGGCTCCGGTGGTGTCACTGTCGGCGTTTGCTGCCTGTCGAGCACGATGGTCTCGGCACGAACCGCAGGTGTTTCCGAGACCGGTGTAGGCAACTGAATGGCTGTCGTCTCCGTCGCGTCGATACGCTCCGGGCCGTCGAGCACCCACGGAATCAGCCATGCCCCGATCGCCACGAGCACGGCAGCTCCAACGAGTCGTTCCTTCAAACCCCGGTCCATTTGGCGGATGTATTGCCCGATGAAGACGCCCCGGAGTATAGCTCAAGCGCTGCCATTACGGGCCCCACAATTTGAAACGAGCCAAAGACGACGATCCGGCTTCCGGTCGCAGCGCTCGCGCGTGCAGCAGCGCAAGCCCTCTCGGGCGTCGGTGCCGTTGATGCCGGCGCCACTGAGAGCTCGCTCAGAATCTCGACAAGTGATTCCGGATCAGCCGCGCGCTCGCTATCCGCGCGCGTCACGATCCACTCGTCGATGTGTCCAACGAGCGGCGCGAACACGTCGGCGACACGCTTATCGGCCATCAGCCCGACTATTGCGATCGTCGGCACCTTCTCGGACGCCGCTAGCGCTCGGCTCAACGTCGCGGCCGCGGCAGGATTGTGCGCAACGTCGAACAGCCAATCGATGCCGTCGCACCGATGCGCTTCGCGTCGCGCGTGGAGACGCGCTTCGCGCATCCCTCGGTCGATCGCACTTGCGTCAATCGGTAGTAGTTCCTGCGTCGCCTCGAGCGCGGCAACGCAAGCAGCCGCGTTTGCGTACTGCACGTCACCGCCCAACGACGGCTGTGGCAACGCGTGCTTGCGCCACGCGCGACCGCGATAGCTCCACTCGCCATTGGCGCCGCAAGCGAGATCGAAATCGGTGCCGCGCCGCCATAGATCCGCACCGATTTCGTTCGCATAGTCGATCAGCGTTGCCGGTGGGTCCGGATCGCCGACGACCGCCGGCCGGGCACCGCGGAAGATGCCGGCCTTCTCGTGCCCGATTGCATCGCGCGTCGTACCGAGCCAGTGCTCGTGATCCATTGCGATGCTCGTGACCACTGCGAGATCGGACTCGACCGCGTTGACGGCATCGAGCCGGCCGCCGAGACCGACTTCGAGTAGCGCGACATCGACACGCTGGCGTGTGAAGTACAGGCACGCGGCGATCGTCGTGAACTCGAAATAAGACAGAGTCGTAGAATTGCGCGCCGAGTCAATTTCGGCGAACAGCGCCGTCAGCTCCACATCGCTCGCCTCGCGACCGTCGACGCGGATTCGCTCGTTGAAGCGCCACAGATGCGGCGACGTGTACGCACCGACGCGGTAGCCTGAGAATGCATAGACGGCCTCGAGCATCGCAACGCACGAGCCCTTGCCGTTTGTCCCGCCAATCGTCAGCACGCGATACGGCGGTTTCCTAAGCTCGAGCGTGTCGAGCACCGAGATCACACGCTCGAGCGATAGATCGATTTTCTTCGGATGCAGAGTCTCTAGATGCTCGAGCCAATCGGCTAGCGTTCGGCGCGTAGGGTCATGCGGCGCTTCAGGCGCGTTCAAGCCGATACCGGCCGATCGAGCAGTTTCGCCAGCAATGCGGCAATCTCGTTGCGCGCATTGCGCCGATCGATGATCGCGTCGAGCGCACCTTTCTCGAGAAGAAACTCCGAGCGTTGAAACCCTTCGGGCAGCTTCTCGCCCACCGTTTGCTCGATGACGCGGGGGCCGGCAAAGCCGATCAACGCGCGCGGCTCGGCGACGTTGACGTCACCGAGCAACGCCAGGCTCGCAGACACGCCACCCATCGTCGGATCGGTCATGACCGAGATGTAAGGCAAGCCGGCAGCACCAAGTTGCATCAGCGCGGCGCTCGTCTTCGCCATCTGCAGCAGCGAGAACAACGCTTCCTGCATGCGCGCGCCGCCACTCGCGGAGAAGCAAATCAACGACCGGCCTTGCTCGATACATTGGTTTACGCCGCGCACGAAGCGCTCGCCGACGACCGAGCCCATCGATCCACCCATGAAGCCGAACTCGAACGCCGCAGCGACGACCGGAATGGCCTGCAGCGTGCCGGCCATGACGACGAGCGCGTCGTCTTCGCCAGTCGACTTCTGCGCCTGCGCAATGCGATCTCGATAGCGCTTGCTGTCACGAAAGCGCAGCGGATCGACGGGCATGACGCTCGCACCGATCTCCTGCCCCGAGTCGGGATCGAGAAACATCTCGAGCCGATCGCGCGCGGCGATGCGCATGTGATGCTCGCACTTCGGGCACACGTAGAGGCTGCGCTTGAGTTCTGCGCGATACAACTGCGCCGCGCACGACGGGCACTGGACCCACAGGCCTTCCGGAACCGAGCGGCGACGCTGACCGGTCTTGATCCGTGACGGCATCAGTTTATCGAACCAGCTCATGGGCTCTCTTCCGTACTCGAGCGGCTCGCATCATAGCCGAAAGGCGCAGCGTGCGAAGCGCCCGCAAAGTCGCCGCCATCGGCGATCGCCGGCAGCGCCGCAGGCAAGCCGCACGTATCCGGATAGCCGATCGCGGCCAACGCCAGGCCCTGCGGCGGCGCCGCGACTCCGGCCTGTGTCCGATCGCGCGCAGCCAGCAAATCGCGAGCCCAAACCGATGGGCGCCGACCAGACCCGATCTCGACGAGCGCGCCGACGAGATTGCGCACCATATGCTGTAAGAATGCGTTGGCTTGAAACTCGATCTCGAGCAGTGGCGCGCGATTGCGCAGCGCAATACTCAGCATCCGCCGCATCGGTGAATGGCTTTGGCAGCCTGCGGCACGAAATGTCGAGAAATCGTTCTCGCCGAGCCACGTGGTAGCGGCCTCGGTCATGCGGGCGCGATCGAGCGGCTCGCGCACCCACCAGGACCGTCGCCGCCAGCGGGCCGATCGCATCGGCTGCTGCAGAATCGTGTAGCGATAGCGGCGCCAGGACGCCGTGCGCCGTGCATCGAACTCCGCGTCTACCGGTTGTGCCCAGCGAATTGAGATATCAGGAGGTAGATTCGTATTGATGCCGAGCAGCCATTGCCGCGCTGTGCGCTCGGCATCGGTGTCGAAGTGTGCGACTTGGCCATCGGCATGCACGCCTGAGTCCGTCCGCCCGGAGCCGTGCACGACAACATCGGCATCGGCAACGAGACTCGCGGCACGCTGTAGCTCGGCTTGCACCGTCCGGCCCTCGCGCTGCTGCTGCCAGCCGACGAAATCCGTGCCGTCGTATTCGAGCCCCAGTGCGATGCGCGTCATCGTGAGGCCAACGACCTCAGGCCCCGAGCGCTTTGATGAGTCCCTTTGCTTCTTCCTGCTGAGTACTGTCGCCCTCGTCGAGGACCTCGTTCAAAATGCTGCGCGCGCCGTCCGGGTCGCCCATGTCGATATAGGCGCGTGCGAGGTCGAGCTTGGTGCCGACCTCCGTCAGCGTCTGCGCATCCAATGGCGGTATCTGCTCGGTCGCCGTGGAATAATCGTTGCCGCCAGCGTCGAGGTCTGCGTTGAGATCGAGACCGTTGTTGCCGAGAGCAGCTACGCTCGGCTGCTCGACGGTATCGCCACCATCGAGCGCCGCCGACAATTCGTCGAGGTCGAGATCGAGGCCGAAGTCGTCGCCGCCAGCGGTATCGACATCCGCAGCCGGAAACTGCGCGGTCGCCGCACCGTCATCCTGTGGCTCCAGAACCTCGGTGGCCGTGAATGTGGCCACGTCGGCGTCGCTGTCTGGCACATCCTCATCGTCCGCGCGATCGCTGGCCGACAACACCTCGGTCACGCCCGTATTGGACAATACGTCGACGTCGTCCTCAACCGCGTCTAGCAGGCTGACATCGGAGTCGTCGTCGGTTCCAGTTTTGGGCACGCTCTCGGGCGATACCGCGCTCAGCTCACCGGTCAGGCTCGACAAATCGGACATGTCGAGGCCGAGATCATCGAGATCGATTTCGGCCGTCGCATCAGCCGAAAGGAGCGGAGCTTCGTGGAGACCCGTGTGCTCGAGCGTCGGCAGCTCGACCGAGCCGTCGACGCTGTCATCGAGCATCGGCGATTCGATCGTCAGCGCATCGAGACCTGTCGCCTCGAGCGTCGGCGCCTCGCGTGTTTCCACCTCGTCGAGATCCAGGTTCGGGGCCGTTTTTGCGCTGTCGTCCGTGTGCGCCTCCAGCTCAGCGAATGCCGCCTCGAGACCGGCCGCCGTCTGACTGCCGATGTCGAGATCGAGGCTCGTGTTTTCGAGCCACGGCTCGGCACCGAGCTCGAGTGTCATCGACGCCGCGTCGTCGCCGTCACCGAGGTCGAGGTCGAGACCTTCGTCGCTCGGTTCCTCGAACGCGAGGTCGAGCGCGGGCGATTCGCCGGCGGCGAGATCGAGATCCACGGACTCGGCAATGCCGCCTGCAGACTCGGAGAACAACGCTTCGTCGGGACAAATCTGCTTGCCCATGATGGCGACCTTGTCCCAATCGCCATCGGCGTTGTCGCCCATTGCTGCGCGTAGCGAGCGTGCCGCGTCGAGAAACGATTCGCGGTTACCCCAAACGAAGTAGACCTCGAGCAGTTTGAGCTTGAGATTGCGATTGTCCGGATCGCCTTCGAGCGCCTTCGAGACGAGATCGGCCGCTTGGTCGTAGAGCCCGTATGCCATATGAAAATCGGCTTCGGCAATCGGATCAGCCTGATCGAGATTGATGACCGTCTGGCTCGATATCGTCGCATCCGGCGAGAACGGCTCTTCGGCAGCCGCTGGCTGCGCTTCGGCGGTTTCGAGGGTTTCGACGGTCTCGACCGTGTCGAGCGTATCGGCGACTTCGTTCGGCGCCGGCGGCGCGCTGATGAGCTCGTCGTCGAGCTCGACATCCGGCACGCCCTCGAACTCGACCTCAGCGCCGTCGTCCTGCGGCAATTCGAACAGCTCGTCAGCCGTCCGCTCCGGCTCCGGCAGCTCCTGCGTGTGCTGCTCCTCGACGACGATCGTCTGATCGTCGATGTGCACTTGGCTACGCAGCCGCTCGGTTACCTCGCGTGCCTCGAAGTCCTCGTCGCTTTCGTCGTCGAGGGACTCCCATCGACCGGTGGCGTCCTCGACGTCGGCCTGCCGGGAACGCAGGTAAACGAAGCCCGCGCCGACCAGCGCTAACAGGCCGACGCCGATCCATAGCAGCGGCGCCGTCAGCCAACCGATGATTGTGGAAATCAGCGACGGCGAGCTCGATGTCGTAACCGCCTGCGTCGATACTACGCGCGCCGGCTCGGCAGCGGCGTCGTCTGCAATGGGCTCGACAGGCGCCGGCACATCCGCGACGACTTCGTCTGCAGCCGCGACAGGCTCCTCGGCCTCGACGTCGGCGACGAGATCTTCGGTCTCCAAGTCGACACCGGGCTCGACGAGCGCATCGATGCCCTCGGGCGCATCGGCCGCGATCGGCTCGACCTCGGTAACGGCCGGCTCCTCGGCAAGCTGCTCCTGAAGGTTGCTGAGCGCTTCGTCTTGGATGGACAAAATTCGCTCGGACTCGACGGACTCAGCGCCGGCAACGCCCGGATCAAACGACGCGTCGGCCGGCTCTTCGATCGGCTCGTCGGCGATAACATCCGCGACGGGATCTGCGGTACCGGCACCCGCGGTCGCAGACTCGACTTCAGGCGGCAGGAGTCGCAGCCGCGCTTGCTGTTGCGCGCCGCTTTCCCATTCGTTGGTCTGGCGAATCGCCTCTTGAGTCGCATCGGCCGAAGAGCGCGCGGTCAACGCGGCAGCGCTCGGCATGACGAGCGTTGCGCCTTCGCGCAAGACGTTCATGTTGCCCGAGAACGCGGCAGGATTGGCCTCGTAGATCGCGACCATCATCTGATTCATCGTGATGTCGGCCAGCCGGCTCTGCGCCGCGATTCCCCAGAGCGTCTCGCCGCGCTGCACCGGACCGTACGCGCCAGCCGGTGCGGGAGCCGGCAAGTCGTCGACATCGGCGACGGCTGCAGGTGTACGCGCGGGTGCTGGCGCTGGCGCCGGTTCCGGTTGCGGCTCAGGCCGCGGACTCGTGACCGGCGCGGTTGGCGCGGGCTCAACAGCTGCCTCGGGCTCCGGCGTAGGCGCCGGAGACGGTGCAGGTGTAGGCGTCGGCGTCGGCGTCGGCCGCTGGATGACCGCGGCCGGCTGTGTCGGCTCAGGCAGCCGCGTCGTTGCCGGCCGCACCGGCTCGATTGCGGCTTCCGCCGGCAGCATGACCGGCGGGTCCAATAATACGGTGTACTCACGCAGAAGGCGGCCGCGCGTCCATGTGGCTTCGACAAGCACTGTGACGAACGGCTCGGTGATCGGCTCGACGGACGTCACGCGAATAACGTCGCGGCCGAGCCCGTCGCGCCCGACTCCGAACGACAGGCGGCCCAAGAACCCGGGACGGTCGAGGCCATAGCGCTCGAACGTCGCCGGATCGGCCAGCGCCACACGCAAGTCCGCAAGCTCCTCGGGCGTGACCGAGACGAGCTCGATGTCGGCGTCGAGCGGCTGATTCAAGGCCGAACGCAACTCGATATCGCCTAGACCCAATGCCCAGGCGCCGAAGGGCGCGAGCATCAGCGGCAGCCCCCCCCAATGTGCCCGTCGTGTCATGAAAAATCCCCTAGCTGTGCCAGTCCGAGCCGTTCGGTCATGTCGATTTCGCGTCTGCGAGAACTCGATTCGGGATGCGAGTCAAAACAATACATTACATAACTCGATTTACCAAAATCTCGGCAATTTGAACGCTATTGAGCGCGGCTCCCTTGCGTACGTTGTCCGCGACGACCCACAGGTTCAGTCCCCGCGGATGCGTCAAATCCTCCCGAATTCTGCCGACGAAGACCGCGTCTCGGTGCGCGGCATCTGTCGCCGCAGTCGGGTAGTCACCCGCCGATTCGCCGTCCACTACGGTGATTCCCGGAGCCGAATTTAACAATTTCTGGACCTCTGGAACTGTGACTTTCGTTCGAGTTTCGACATGAACCGCCTCGGAGTGGCCGTGGTAGACCGGCACCCGCACACACGTTGCATTTACCATAATATCGGGATCCTCGAGAATCTTCCGGGTCTCCCAGAACAGCTTCATCTCTTCCTTCGTAAAGCCGGATTCCATCAGGCGATCGATCTTCGGCACGACATTAAACGCGACCGGCTTCTCTGGCCCCGCCAGCGGCGGCGAATTGCCCGCTAACAGCGCCTGCGTGTCTGCCGTCAGTGTCTCCATCGCGCGTCGCCCAGCACCGGATACCGCTTGATAGGTTGCGACATTGATCCGCTCGATGCCCGCGGCATCGTGAATCGGCTTCAACGCAACGACAAGCTGGATCGTCGAGCAGTTCGGGTTGGCGATGATGCCGCGATTACGATACTCGGCGATGCGCTCGGCGTTGCACTCCGGGACGACGAGCGGAATGTCATCGTCGTAGCGAAACTGCGACGTGTTGTCGATGACGACGGCGCCGGCTTGGGCCGCGCGCGGCGCAGCCTCCGCCGAGATCGATGCGCCAGCAGAAAAGAGCCCAATGTCGATACCGTTGAAATCGAAATCGTCGAGTACCTGAACGGCAATCTGCTCACCGCGGAATTCGATGGTTTTCCCGGCCGAGCGCGCACTCGCAAGCGGCACGAGCCGGCTGATCGGGAACTCACGCTCCTCGAGGATTCTCAGCATCGTCTCTCCGACGAGGCCGGTCGCACCCAGCACGGCGACTGAATACTTTTTTGTCATCTCTACTTACTCGATCTGGAGTTCAAGCTTGATTCGCGCACGAAGCGGCGCGGAACGGGCGCTTCGTGCGGCTATTTAAAGCCGATCGTCGGCGTGGTCGTGACGACGTCGGCGTTCTGCGCGCGATGCCGCAAGTAATGATCCATCAGCGTCAATGCCATCATCGCCTCGGCAATCGGCGTCGCACGCAACCCGACGCACGGATCATGCCGGCCGGTCGTCACGATCTCCGCAGCCTCGCCATGGATGTCGATCGTACGCCCTGGCACTTGAATACTCGACGTCGGTTTCAACGCAATACTGGCGAGAATGTCCTGCCCGGTCGATATGCCGCCCAGCATGCCGCCCGAGGAATTCTTGACGAAGCCCGCCGGCGTCAGCTCATCACGATGCTGGCTGCCGCGCTGCTCGACGACGGCGAAGCCGTCACCGATCTCGACACCCTTGACGGCATTGATGCTCATGAGCCCATGCGCGAGCTCGGCACCGAGCTTGTCGAATACGGGCTCACCCAATCCCGGCGGCACGTGGCTCGCAATGACGTTGATGCGCGCACCGACCGAGTCGCCGTCTCGGCGCAGCTGCACCATGAACGCCTCGAGCTCCTCAACGCGCGACGGGTCGGCGCAGAAGAACGGATTCGAATCGACTGAATCGAGATCGACGGCATCGAGCACAATGGGTCCGATCTGCGCGAGATAGCCGCGAATCCTCGTACCGAGCCGCTCGTTGAGATACTTGCGTGCAATCGCACCGGCAGCGACGCGCATGACGGTTTCGCGCGCCGACGAACGCCCGCCGCCGCGATAGTCGCGCAAGCCATATTTCTGCTGATAGCTGTAGTCGGCGTGGCCAGGCCTGAATCGATCCATGATCTTCGAGTAGTCGCGCGAGCGCTGATCGACGTTCTCGACGTAGAGCCCGATCGCCGTCCCGGTCGTAACGCCTTCGAATACGCCCGACAGGATTCGGGCCTCGTCAGGCTCCTTGCGTTGCGTGACATGCCGCGACGTGCCGGGCCTGCGACGGTCGAGATCCTTCTGTAGGTCCGCCCCGCAAAGCGCGAGACCCGGCGGACAGCCGCCCACGACGCAGCCCAGGCCGGGCCCGTGACTTTCGCCAAACGTCGTGACGGTAAACAACTTGCCGAACGAGTCACCCGCCATCTAAATTGCGTTCCCTGCGCTGCTCACGTTGTCGAGGTTCCTGCCGAATGGCTGCCAAGTGCCAAGATAACCCATAATTGCAGCACGCTAACTCGACGAGTGTCCAGTCAATTGCTCGCGCGAGACAACGAACACCCCCTCACCGCCGTGCGCGAACTCGAGCCACGTGACGGGCAAGCTCGGATAGGCTGCAGCAAACGCTTCCTGAGCCTCGCCGACCTCGACGACCAGCATGCCCCCCGGTTCGAGATACGACGGTGCCAATGACAACAGCCGGCGCACGGCTGCGAGTCCGTCCACACCGCCATCGAGCCCGGCCACCGGCTCGTGCCGATACTCCTCAGGTAACTCGGCCACTCGGGCCGTCGGCACGTACGGCGGGTTGGAGACGACTAGACGGTAGGGTCCTCTGCCTGGCGCGAAAAGATCGGCCTCGAGCAACGTCAAATGTCCGTCGGGGACAACCGCGGCCACGTTTTGTGCGGCCAGAGCTAACGCGCCCTGGGAGTTGTCGGTCGCATCGACGACCACGCCCGGACAATGCACGGCGCTCGCGATCGCAATACAACCACTGCCCGTGCCGATATCCAGCATCCGGTCACCGGGCTCGAGCCGGCACCACGGCGCGTACTGCGACTCGATGAGTTCGGCGAGCGGCGACCGCGGCACGAGCACACGATCGTCGACGACGAACCGCAAGCCCGCAAACCACGCTTCGCCCAAGAGATACGCGAGCGGTCTGCGTTGCTCGACGCGCGCGCGCGCGACTTCGACTATTCGCTGCCGCATCGCTGCATCGGGTCGAGCCGAGTAACGCCCATCGTCCCAGCCCTGCACTGCTCGCACGAGCCAATAGGCCTCGTCGGTTGCATTGTCAGTGCCGTGGCCGTAGTGCAGCGGATGAGATTCAAAGTACTGCGCGATCGCGGCGACGCACGACTCCGAATCGTTGGCGCACGACAGGGCATGCTCGAGTTTCAGCGGCGTCATCGGCGGCGATCATAACCCGGAAGTCTCGCCGGATCGCGCGGTCCCTCGGCCGGCGGTACAGCAGCCCGCCTCGCGTTGAGGCCAGACGTATTTGGCGACATCCCATGCGTCAGCGCGTTGGGGCGAGTGTCACCACCCTCGGGGCCAACCTCAACTCAGCATACGCCCACCGACAACGAACATTTCCGCGGCGACCCGTATGAGATAATGCCGGCCCATGATCGGCCCGATGCTCAGAATTCTCGTTATCGGTCTCGTGTTGCTCGTCGCGGCGATGTTCGCGACGAAGCGGATCGGTGTGCCGCTGCCGCAACCGGAGAACGCGACGGTGTTTCCGGCGGCTCTCGCGCTGCCGGAGTTCGAGCTAACCACGACCGACGGGCAAGCGTTCGGCAGAGAGAGCTTCTCGGATCGCTACAGTCTCGTGTTCTTCGGCTTTACGAACTGTCCGGATATTTGCCCGCTGACGTTGGCTGCGCTTGCAGAAGCATTCGAAGAGCTCGAGAGCGCCGGCGCTGAGCTTCCGGAAGTCGTGTTCGTCAGTGTCGACCCGAATCGCGATACGCCGGCACAAATTGCGTCCTACCTCGGCGCATTCGATACGCGCTTCCACGGGCTGCGTGGCGACCGCGCGCGACTCGACCCGTTACTTCGCGCGCTTGGCGTCACGGTCATGACGCACGCGAGCGCCGATGGTGGCAGCTACTCGATGACCCATAACGGCACGATCTACGTCGTCGGACCCGAGGCCGGCGTCATCGCAACGTTGGCCGACAGCTTGGGTGCAGCCGAGATAGCCACGGACTTCCGTCGTATTCGTGCGCTGCACCAACGAGGTTCGACCGCAACGTCGAGAACATGAGCGCAGTCGCGTTCGTTTGGCTGCAGTTCGTGTTGCCGCAGCGCCTGCTCGGCGCGTGTGTGCGTGCACTGGCAACGACGCGCCGACGCTGGCTCAGCCAGCGCTTGATTCGCTGGTTCGCAAATCTATATGCGGTCGATCTCGGCGAAGCTGCCCGCCCTCGAATAGAGGACTATGCGAGCTTCAACGATTTCTTTACTCGTGAGCTGCGCGACGGCGCGCGGCCGCTCGCGGGTGGACAGTCGACGATCGCCTCACCGGCGGACGGCTGCATCACGGAGTTCGGCACGGCCGTCGACGGGACCGCGTTGCAAGCAAAGGGAATGACATATCGGCTCGACGAGCTGCTCGGCGAGCGCCCCGCTAGCGCGCACGGGGCGTCACTCGGTAGCTTCGCGACAATCTATCTCGCGCCCAGCAACTACCACCGCGTGCATTTGCCGCTGGCCGGCACGCTCGCGGGCTTACGCTACGTCCCGGGCAAGCGATTCAGCGTCAACGCCGTGACTGCTGCTCGAATCCCGAGGCTCTTCTGTCGCAACGAACGCTTAATCGCATGGTTCGCGACGGCAGCCGGTCCGATGGCCGTCGTCCTGATCGGCGCGTTGAACGTCGCCGGCATCGAGTGCCGTTGGCTGGGGAAAATCGATGAGCGACGCGAGCGCGACTGGAGCGGAAACGATTTCACGGACACCGTGATCGACCGCGGAGGAGAGATCGGCCGTTTCAACCTCGGCTCGACGGTCGTCGTCGTACTGCCGGCCGGGGCCGTCGACTGGGACGCCGATATCGTTTCCGGCCAATCGATTCGCATGGGCGAGCGCCTCGGCGACGTCGTCGCATCCGATTGACCGATGCTTTGGCAGCCGACTGCTTCGATCGCAACGCTAAAGTTGCGCGCACGCGTCCTCGCGACGATACGCGAGCACTTTGCCGAGAACACAGCGCTGGAGGTCGAGACCCCGACGTTATCGATGGCCGGCACGACAGACCCGGCGCTGGAGAGTCTGTCGCCTCACGTGCGCGCATTGAACAATGCGCGCTGTTACTTGCATACGTCGCCGGAGCTCGCGATGAAGCGGCTCGTAGCTGCCGGCAGCGGTGACATCTATCAGATCTGCCGCGTCTACCGCGATGGCGAGCTCGGTCGCTGGCACGAGCCCGAGTTTTCGATGCTCGAGTGGTATCGCATAGGCTGGGACGAGCAGCAGCTCATTGACGAGGTCGCGACGTTGATCGGTCGCGCGCTAAGCCTGACACGTGGCCCGCTACCGATGCAGCGATACAGCTACCGCGACGCATTCGTCGAATCCGCGGACGTCGACCCGGCAGCATCGGAGGCCGAGTTGATCGCCACACTCGAGCGTCACGACATCGCGCTGCCGAACGACTCGGGTCGCAGCGCGCTGCTGGACCTGATCTTGAGCGCGGTCGTGATTCCCAGATTGCCCTCGGGCACGATCGTGTTCATCGACCACTATCCTGCCGATCAAGCGGCACTGGCACGCATCGATCCGGCCACAGGTTGCGCAGCCAGATTCGAGGCATTCATCGACGGTATCGAGCTCGCGAATGGCTTTGCCGAGCTCACCGATGCCGCAGAGCAGAGGCGGCGCTTTGTCGCTGACTGCCATACGCGCCGTCGCGAAGGCTTGGATGTGCCGCCGCTCGATGAGGCGTTCCTCGAGGCACTGACGCATGGCTTGCCGGACTGCGCAGGCGTTGCAATCGGGCTCGATCGCCTGATTGCCGTTGCGGCCGGCGTTAGCGACATCGCCGAAGTCATGAGCTTTGCTCACCGATCGACGACTGCTTGAGCCGTCACTAGCCCGGATATCTCACCTGGCGGCCGCTGCGCTATCCAGTCGCGGCGTGGCCGCGTCAGCCTTTGACGCGTGAGACGTATTCGCCGCTGCGCGTGTCGACCTTGATGACCTCGCCTTCCTCGATGAACAGCGGCACGCGCACGACGGCACCGGTTTCGAGCTTCGCAGGTTTCGTGCCGCCCTGCGCCGTATCGCCGCGCAAACCCGGGTCGGTCTCGACAATCGATAGCTCAACGAAGTTCGGCGGCGCGACGAGCAGCGGCTGGCCATTCCAGAGCGTCACGACGCACGTGTCCTGCTCCCTGAGCCACTGCTTGGCATCGCCGACAACCGTTTCGTCCGCGGCGACCTGCTCGAACGTATCCGGAAACATGAAGTGCCAGTGCTCGCCGTCGGCATATAGAAACTGCAGGTCCTGATCGAGCACGTCGGCGGCCTCGACCGATTCGCCCGATTTGTACGTCTTGTCGACGACACGACCGGTTTTGAGGTTGCGGATCTTGACGCGGTTGAACGCCTGGCCCTTGCCGGGCTTGACGAACTCGTTCTCGACGATCGTGCAAGGATCGCCGTCGATCAAGATCTTCAGGCCGCCACGAAATTCGTTGGTGCTATAGCTTGCCATGGACTTTCCGCTTGCTCCGATACACACTCAGGCCGACGTCGATCGTCGCGCCGTTCAAATCCAATGTGTTGCCCGTGCCGGCCGTCGCTGACACCAGCCCGGAAGGCGCGCATGATAAACCTTTCGCCGTCTACGCACTAACTCAGCACGACGACCGGATCGCCCACCGTTGAAAGCCGACTATCAAGTTCCGAACGCAAGCTACCGCTCGGCGTCAGAGTTCCCGACGGCGCCCTGGACCGACCTGCTACGGACTGCGATCAAGGATCTCGCTGAGCTGCTGGACTTCGTCGAGCTTAGCTATAGCGAGCTCGACGAAGTCTCCATCGTCGATCCGACGTTTCCACTGCTCGTTCCGCGCGGCTTTGCGGCACGCATGCGCAAGCGCGATCCGCATGACCCGCTACTGCGTCAGGTCTTGCCGCTCGCACGTGAGCGGGACGCCGTGTCGGGCTTCGTCAGCGACCCGCTCGCCGAATTCGAGCGCTCGCAGTCCGGGGTCATTCGCAAGTATGCCGGGCGGGCATTGCTCGTGACGACCGCGGCCTGCCCGATTCACTGTCGATACTGCTTCCGGCGACATTTCCCGTACGCCGATCAATCCGCATCGCGAGCATCCTGGGCCGATGCGATCGCGGCGCTCGAGCGTGCTCGCGATGTCAGCGAAGTCATTCTGTCGGGCGGCGATCCATTGACGTTGGCGAACGGCCGACTGAAGACGCTGATCGACAAGCTCGAGCGACTCGATCATCTGCGCACCTTGCGCATTCACACGCGCTTTCCGATCGTCTTGCCGGAACGAATCGATGCCGAGTTGCTGTCGAGTCTCGCGTCTAGTCGGTTACGCACAGTCGTCGTGGTGCACTGCAATCACGCCCAGGAAATCGACGCGACTGTCGAGCGCGGGCTTGCCGCGCTGCATGCAAACGGCGTCGTGCTGCTCAATCAAAGCGTTCTGCTGCGCGGCGTTAACGACGATGCCGCGGCGCTGCGCGCGCTCAGCGAGCGCCTGCTCGATGCGCGCGTGCTGCCGTACTACCTGCACGCGCTCGACCCGGTCGCCGGCAGCGCCCACTTCGACGTGCCCGAACGCGAGGCTCTCGCGCTCGTCGAGGAGATTCGTAGCACGCTGCCGGGCTATCTCGTGCCGCGACTCGTGCGCGAACTGCCCGGCGGGATAAGCAAAACGATGCTGACTTAGCCTCCGGCGAGCCGCCGATCTTCTGTGATCCGCATCCGTTTGTCCGTCCGGCACGGTGCTAGAATTTCACAATACTTCAACTTTCGACAGACACACCCCGATAGAATGATTACTCGAGCCGCAACGCCCGTTATCGCCGTCAGCAAGCGCGACGAGGATATGGAGCTGATCAACGGCTTGCTCCGAAAAGCCGGTATGCCGGTCGCATGTAGGCGCGTCGCGGATCTCGATGAGTTGCCCGAGGTATTGGGATCGTTGCGACCGCATCTGCTGTTCGTTTTCCCGGGCACGCTTGCCGGCGACGTCAGCACCGTGACGCGCATCTGCGCTGAGAACATGCCGATGCTGCCTGTCATCGCAGTCTCGGACGACGCCGACGAAGCTAAGATCACGACAGCGATGGCCTCCGGCGCGCGCGATCTCGTATCGCGCTCTCAGCCTCGCAGACTGCTCGCGGTGGCCAATCGGGAGCTTCGTGCATTCCGTCTCGAGCACTCGCTGCGCGAGACGATCGTCTCGGCGAACCGCTATCGCCGCGAGCTCAAGGCCGTGATGGCCGGTTCGGTCGAGGCGATCTGTTATGTGCAGGAGGGCATCGTCGTCAACGCAAATCCGGCATGGGCTGAGCTGTTCGGCCTCGGCCGCACCGAGACAGCCACGAATGTGCCATTGATGGACCTGTTCGATCGCGGCAGCCATTCGGTGCTGAAAGGCGCGCTGATGGCCTGTACACGCGGACAATGGACAACCGAGTTGTTGCGCGTCGAGGCCGTCGACAAGGACGGCGCTGCCGTCGCCGTCGAGCTGCGCATCGAGAAAGGCGAGTACGGCGACGAGCCGGCGACGCGACTCAGCATCCCGCAGGAAGCGCCGTCGCGAAACGAGCCCGAGCAGCTCGTCGTCAATGCCGTGCACAAGGACCCGATGACCGGGTTCTATCACCGGCGCCAATTCGTCGACCTACTCGCCGAGCGCCTCGCGACGAGCCCGGGCGGCGGCGTGCGGGCGCTCGCCTACATCCGCCCCGACAAGTTCGGCGACATCAAGGACGAAGTCGGTCCGCTGGCCACCGAGGACGTACTGATTCAACTCGCCGAAGTGATTCGCGGCCTAACACAGCCCAACGATGTCTGCGGGCGCTTCGGTGGCGTCGTGTTCACGATCTTGCTCGAGCGCGGCACGCTGCGCGATCTCGAAGCCTGGGCCGAGAACGTCGTCCGGCTGATCGCCGATCACATCTTCGAGATCCACGGCAAGACGCTGTCGTTGACGTGCACGTTGGGTTTGTCGGAGGTCACGATCGGCACCGATCGGGCCGAAAGCTTGTTGATCGATGCCGAAAGCGCCAACAAGCGCGGCCGGCAACGCGGCGGCGACCAGGTCGTCGTCGCCGAGATCTCCGACGAGAGCACGCGCGTCCGCCGCTTCGACAGCATCTGGGCCGAAAGAATTCGCGTTGCGTTGCTCGAGCATCGATTCCGGTTGATTCAACTGCCGATCGTGAGTCTGCACGGCAGCCGCGAGACGTTGCACGACAGCATTCTGCGCATGGTCGACGAGCAAGGCGACGATGTCGCTGCGGCCGAGTTCATAGCCGCTGCCGAGCGCAACAACCTCGTCAAGGCACTCGACCGCTGGGTCATCGGTGAGGCGCTCGAGATCTGCCGGACGCAAGATCCCGGCTGCCTATTCGTCAGGCTTTCCAAGGACTCGATCACCGATAGCGCGCTGTCGGAGTGGCTCGCGAACCATACGAAGCTCCGCGAGATCGACCCCAGCAAGATTTGCTTTCAGTTCACCGAGGAGCATGCCGCACACTACACGAAGCCGCTCAGGCTGCTGATCTCGCAGCTGCACAAACTCGGCTTTGGGGCAGCGATCGAGCATTTCGGCGTCAGCAAGGACGCCCAAAAGCTGCTCGAGCAACTCCCGGTGCAGTACGTCAAGGTCGACGGCTCGCTACTGCAGAACATTTCCAGCAATCCCGCGCAGCAGCAGCACATCGAGGCTCTGATCGCGGCCGCGAGCAAGCGCAACATCAAATCGATCGCCGAGCGCGTTGAGCAAGCCAGCACGATGGCTGTGCTGTTTCAGCTAGGCATCGACTACATGCAGGGCCACTACGTGCACGAGCCCGAGGTCGTGTTGGGCTGACTGCCCCCGCTGGGTGCGTTCTCCAATGCGCCTGCGTTCAACCGTCACGGACGCGCTGTGCGCGATGCAACACCTAGGCGACTGCGATCCGGTCGACCTTGCGCCAGCCGCGCGGCAACGCGCTGCCACGGCGCCCACGAGCCGCTGCGTAGTGATCGAGATCCTTGGGCTTGATCGTCATTTGGCGCTGCCCTGAGAACACTTGCAGCGCGTCGTCGGCGGCGAGCACGGCAATACCGATCATCGCGATGTCTGATTTCGCCGGTAGCCCCTGAATCTTGTTGCCCTTGCCGCGCGCGAGCGCAGGCAGCTCGCCGAGAGGGAAGATCAACAGGCGACCATCGCCCGAGACGGCCGCGACGCGCGTACCCGACTCACCGGCTGGGGCCGCCGGCACGACGCGCGCGCCCTTAGGCACGGTCAGCACGACCTTGCCAGCCTTGTTGCGGGAATACATTTGCTCGAGCGTCACGACGAAACCGTAGCCGGCCGACGAAGCCAACACCCAGCGGTCCTCGGGCGCACCGATCAGCACGGCGCCGAATGTTGCACCATCCGGCGGCTTCAGCCGCCCGGACAGCGGCTCGCCCTGACCGCGCGCCGAAGGCAGTGTGTGCGCCGCCAGACTGTACGCACGGCCCGTGCTGTCGACGAACACGGCGAGCTGGTTGCTGCGGCCGCGCGCGGCGGCGAGAAACTCGTCGCCGGAACGGTAGCTCAGCGCCTCGGAATCGACGTCGTGGCCCTTGGCCGCGCGCGCCCAACCGCGGGCCGATAAGACAACGGTTACAGGATCGCTCGCAATGAGGTCGGCTTCATCGATCGCCTGCGCTGGACCGCGCTCGACGATAGCCGTGCGGCGCTCGTCGCCATGTTTGTCGGCGAGCTCGAGCAGCTCGGCTTTGAGCAAGTCCGTCAGCTTCTTCTTCGACCCCAGTGTCCGCTTGATGTCGGCCTGCTCGTCGGCCAATGCTTCTTGCTCGCCGCGTATCTTCATCTCCTCGAGGCGTGCGAGATGGCGCAGCTTGAGCTCCAAGATCGCCTCGGCCTGCTCGTCACTCAGCTTGAAGCGCTTCATGAGCACTGGCTTCGGCTCGTCTTCGTTACGGATGATCTTAATGACCGCATCGATGTTCAGATAGGCGACGAGCAGGCCGTCGAGAACGTGCAGGCGCGTCGTGACACGCTCGAGGCGATGCGAGAGCCTGCGCTTGGTGGTCTCCATCCGAAAAATGAGCCACTGCTCGAGCAGCGCCTTGAGGCCGAAGACTGCCGGTCGGCCATCGAGTCCGATGACGTTCATATTGACGCGCACCGTTCGCTCGAGATCCGTCGTCGCGAACAGATGATTCATCAACGCGTCGAGATCGACACGACCGGAGCGCGGCAACAGCACGAGCCGCGTCGGGTTCTCGTGGTCGGACTCGTCGCGCAAGTCCTCGAGCAGCGGTAGCTTCTTCGCGCGCATCTGCGCAGCGATCTGCTCGAGCACCTTGGCGCCCGACGCTTGATACGGCAGCTCCGTGACGACGACCTCGCCGTCCTGCTCGTAGTACCGCGCGCGCAGCCGCAGCGTCCCGCCGCCGGTCTTGTAGATCGCGAGCAGGTCCGCGCGCGGTGACGTCAGCTCACCGCCGGTCGGGAAGTCCGGGCCCTTGATGTGCTTCGTGAGCTGCGACAACGTCGTCTTCGGCTGATCGAGTAGACGAATCAGCGCAGCACAGACCTCGTTGAGGTTATGCGGTGGAATATCGGTCGACATGCCCACCGCGATGCCGCTTGCGCCATTCAACAGCAGATTCGGCAACTGTGCCGGCAACAGCGTCGGCTCGCGCAGCGTGCCATCGAAATTCGGTTGCCAGTCGACGGTGCCTTGATCGAGCTCGGCAAGCAGCACTTGTGCGTAGCGGGTCATCTTCGCTTCGGTGTAGCGCATCGCCGCGAACGACTTCGGATCGTCTTGCGAGCCCCAGTTGCCGTGCCCGTCGACGATCGGGTAACGGAAGCTGAACGGTTGCGCCATGTGCACCATGGCCTCGTAACAGGCCGCATCGCCGTGCGGATGAAACTTGCCGATCACGTCACCGACGGTTCGCGCCGCCTTCTTCGGCTTCGATGTCGCCGATAGACCGAGGTCACTCATCGCGTAGACGATCCGCCGCTGCACGGGCTTCAGGCCATCGCCGATATGCGGCAATGCACGGTCTAGAATGACGTACATCGAGTAGTCGAGGTAGGCCTTCTCGGTGAAGACGCCGAGCGGCAAACGCTCGATGCCTTCGAAGTTGAGCTCTTGATCTCTCATCCGTCGTTCTCGCGTCCTTGGTGCCTCAGCCCGTTGTCGGCAGCGCCATCAGACTTCCGCCAAGTTACCCTTGTCCTGCAGCCACTGGCGCCTGTCGGCCGCGCGCTTCTTCGCGAGCAGCATGTCCATCGTCTTGTCGACCGCGTCCTCAGCAGTAATCGTCAACTGCACCAAGCGGCGCGTTTCCGGCGCCATCGTCGTTTCTCGCAGCTGGGTCGGATTCATCTCACCGAGCCCCTTGAATCGCGTGACCGACACGCGCCCCTTTTTGTGCTCGGCTTCGATTCGGTCGAGCACCATGTCGCGCTCAGCATTGTCCAATGCATAGTAGACGTCGCGCCCGACATCGATGCGGTAAAGCGGCGGCATCGCAACAAACACGTGGCCCGCCTGAACCAGCGGGCGGAAATGGCGCAGAAACAGCGCGCACAGCAACGTCGCGATGTGCAGACCGTCCGAATCCGCATCGGCCAGTATGCAGATCTTGTGATAGCGCAAGCCGTCGAGTTCGCTCGAGCCGGGGTCGACGCCAAGCGCGACGCTGATGTTGTTGACCTCTTGTGAGCCAAGTAGCTCCGCAGGCTCGACTTCCCAAGTATTCAGGATCTTGCCACGCAACGGCATGATGGCCTGCGTCTCGCGATTGCGGGCTTGCTTCGCCGAGCCCCCGGCCGAGTCCCCCTCGACGAGAAAGAGCTCCGCCATTCCCGGCTCTTGGCTCGTGCAGTCGGCAAGCTTGCCGGGCAATGCGGGGCCCGCGACGATGCGCTTGCGAACGACCTTCTTTGCTGCCTTGAGACGCTGCTGGGCGTTGGTAATCGCTACCTGTGCGATCTCGTCACCGGATTCCGGATGCTGGTTCAACCACAGCGCAAGCAGATCCTTGACGACGCCGCTGACGAAGCCCGCGCATTCCCGGGAACCCAAGCGCTCCTTCGTCTGGCCGGAAAACTGCGGGTCCTCCATCTTGACCGACAGCACATAGCTGACGCCTTCCCAGACGTCCTCCGGCGCAAGCTTGATACCGCGGGGCAGCAGATTGCGAAACTCGCAAAACTCGCGCAGCGCTTCTGTCAGCCCTGCCCGCAAACCGTTGACGTGCGTGCCACCCTGCGGCGTCGGTACGAGATTAACGTAGCTTTCGCCGAGCGGTGCGACGCCGTCCGTGCGCCAAACGAGCGCCCAGTCGACCGCCTCGCGCTTCGCGGCCAAGCTGCCCGTGAAAGGCGCGTCCGGCAGCCAGTCGCCGTCGCCGAGGCTCTCGACGAGATACTCCTCGAGGCCACCGTCGTACTGCCACTGATGCTTCTCGGCAGGTTTCTCGACCTTGAGCCGCACGACGAGGCCGGGGCACAGCACGGCCTTCGCGCGCAGCACGTGCTTGAGCCTCGAGACTGAGAACGTCGGCGTGTCGAAGTACTTCGGGTCGGGCCAGAAACGTAGCGTCGTCCCGGTATTCGCCTTGCCGACCTTGCCGACGGCCTCGAGCTTGCCGCGGCGCTTACCGTTCGCGAAGCTGATGTTGTATTCCTTGCCGTCGCGCCGAATCCAGACTTCGAGGTTCTTCGACAGCGCATTGACGACCGATACGCCGACGCCGTGCAAGCCGCCGGAGAACTGATAATTCTTGTTCGAGAACTTTCCGCCCGCATGCAGCTTCGTCAGGATCAGCTCGACACCGGGCATCTTTTCCTTCGGATGCATATCGACGGGCATGCCGCGGCCGTCGTCGGCGACCTGGAGCGAACCATCTTTGAAGACCGTGACGTCGATTCGCTTCGCGTGACCCTCGATCGCCTCGTCGACGGCATTGTCGATGACTTCATGCGCGAGATGATTCGGCCGCACCGTATCGGTATACATGCCCGGACGGCGCCGCACGGGCTCCAACCCGCTCAGAACCTCGATATCGGCAGCGCGATAGCTCTTGCTCATTGGATTCGGTTCGTTCCCACGCCGAGACCGATCGAGCGGTGGCGTTGCTCCTCCGCTCCTCTCTTCCGACTTCGCAAGCGTCGCAACAGCGTCAGGCCGCAGACGGTTGAGTCGCCACGCACGCGCTTCGGTGCGCGGGATTGTACCTTGAAGCGTCCGTGCTAATCGAGATCGGCGAGCAGTGACGCGCGCACCGAATCGGACAGCGGCGCGGTTCGATACTCGTAACGCGGGTGATCGCTGCCAAAATGAAGCGCAGCACCGCCGGCCAGCGCAGCGCGTGCATCGGCGGAGAGCTCGAAGCGCAAAAAATGCACGGCCGATGTTTTCTCATCGGTCGCGCGCTCGAGGTCCTCGTCGGCGATCGCATAAACGCGTTCGATGCCGTCGACCTCGCAATAGATGTGCCGCTCGACTCCGGTCAGCTGCTCGAGCGCAGCGCGACGTTCCTCGACATCCGGAAATTCAAGCATGAACGTCGCCTTGAGGTTGCTGCCGTCCGGTATCAGAGGATTGTAGGCAGCCAGCTCCTCGTCGATGCCTTCGGCCTCGAAGACACGCTCGATGCGCAGCATCTCCTGTACCTGATACTGAATCGTCAATCGATCCTCGAAGTACAGCGTTGCGTTCGGTCCGATCGCAACTTGGCGGGACTGCTTGTGCTCGAGCACGCGGGCGCGAAACTGGGGCCGCTCGCGATGGTACTCCTCCAGGCTCATGAGCTCGTCCCGACGCAGTTTCTGCATTGCAAATCCTCGATCAGATGCCGTAGCTGCGTCGCAGCAGCGACAGTGGATGCGACGGCTCGGCGTTCTCGGCAATGTTGGCGACGTGTTCGGCGGCCATCGGGCAGTCGCTGGTGAAGTGTTGTGCGTCGGCAGTATTGACTTGCCGCGCAACGGGACGGCCTATCTTCTTTGCGATTGCTGCGCTCTCGGCTTTGACGGCATAAGTGCCGTCGTGCCCCGAGCAGCGCTCGATCGCACTGACTTCGGTCTCGGGAATCAATGACAGCACATCGCGCGTCTTTAAGCCGATATTCTGCACGCGCAAATGACACGGCACCTGATAACTGATCTTGCCGAGGCTGGCCTTGAAGTCGGTCTTCAACAGGCCTTCGCGATGACGCAACATCAGGTATTCAAAGGGATCGTAAAACGCGTCGGCGACGGCCCGCACCTGTTGATCGTCCGGAAACAGCAGCGGCAGCTCTTGCTTGAACATCAGCACGCACGAC
This sequence comes from Rhodospirillaceae bacterium, assembly GCA_024640685.1. Lineage (GTDB taxonomy): Bacteria > Pseudomonadota > Gammaproteobacteria > Steroidobacterales > Rariloculaceae > JAHEEM01. The sequence continues at coordinate 5,092 of JAHEEN010000021.1, read as the reverse complement.
GGGATCGCCGCCGTGATATCCCAACCTTCCTCGACCCACCGATGAAGCTCGGGAACGTTTTCCTTTTTGTAGCGCTCGACGGACTCTAGGTCACCGAGCTCGAGCTTCGGCATTCCGCAGCAGCGTTCCTTAGCAGCCAACGCGGTCGCGATGCCGTTGTGCTCGAATACGGCGCTCAGATCCTCGACGACCTGCGGCAGATTTCGGTTGCCGTAGCAGGTCGTAAAAATCAATGCGCGCCCGTTCGTCCCGCCGGCCGGCGCCGCAGCGGCGTCGGTCCGTCCGATCTTGGACGCCAAACGGCGTCGGGCGTTGTTCGATTCGTACTTAGGCAGCGGCGCATCCGCGGCGACGCCGAGCGCGCTCTCGAGCAAGCGGCGCCCGAGCTTGGATCGATTCACCGCGTTGACGGTCTGCGCAATGACCGGAATACCGGCGAGCGCACCGACCGTATCGGTCGCGGTCAGAATGCGATCGCGTCGTTTGACGTCGCCGCTTTTGAAGCGGCTAGCCTTGGCGCGCAGCATCAAATGCGGGAAATCGACGTTCCATTCGTGCGGCGGAACGTACGGACACTTCGTCATGTAGCACATATCGCACAGATAGCAGTGCTCGACGACGTCCCAGTACGCCTTCTTCGGCACAGTATCGAGCTCGCCGGACTCCGACTCGTCGACGGCATCGAACAGCGTCGGAAAGGAATGACAAAGACTGAAGCAGCGGCGACAGCCGTGACAGATGTCGAAGACGCGCTCGAGCTCCGCGAACAGTGCTTCGGAGTCCGTGAATTCGGGCTCACGCCATGCGACCGGGTGCCGCGTCGGCGCCTCGAGGCTGCCTTCTCGTGACGGTGTCTTCGTATCGGTCATCGTTCGTTCACCACCCGATCGTCTCGTGGACGCCGTTATACGTCGCGGGCCCGAGCGCCGACAGTCGTAAATACCGTCGACTCGGAAGCCGCAACGTCGTTCTACGCGGGTTATGCCGCGACCGATGGGGCGTGCGGCTAGCCAACCGCATCGCGTGCTTGTGGGAGCAAGCACGCGACGCGGGCCGTGTTATCCGTCCAAATTGTCCAGCGCTTTCTGGAAACGATTCGCGTGCGAGCGCTCGGCCTTGGCGAGCGTCTCGAACCAATCGGCGATCTCTTCGAATCCCTCGTCACGCGCCGACTTGGCCATACCCGGGTACATATCGGTGTACTCGTGCGTCTCGCCGGCAATCGCCGCCTTCAGATTGTCGCCGGTGCCGCCAATCGGAAGCCCGGTCGCCGGGTCACCGACAGCTTCGAGATACTCGAGATGGCCGTGCGCGTGCCCGGTCTCGCCTTCGGCAGTCGAGCGGAATACGGCAGCGACGTCGTTGTAGCCTTCGACGTCCGCTTTCGATGCGAAGTAGAGATAGCGGCGGTTCGCCTGCGACTCGCCCGCGAAAGCGTCCTTTAAATTTTGTTCGGTTTGGCTGCCCTTGAGATTCATTGAGTCCTCCTGATCGGAATGACGAATGCCTCTTGCTGACATTCGTTCGCAGTTGCAACTGGTGGTTATTTAGACTAAGTCTAAATAACGCATTTTAGAGTATCTTGCACCCCAAGTAGTGTCAACCGAACGCCACGTCTCGGCCATGTCGTTGTTCGTCGACCAGCGGCACCGTCAGCCGCCGAGCGCAATACCTATCGGCATGACGCGTTTGACCGCTCTCGTGGGCGTGTGTAACGTGGCGCGGTCTCCGAGGACGCACGCAATGGCAAAGCAACAAACCCCGAACGTTAAGGGTCTCGAGCAGTCGTTAAAGGCGCTCGAGGCGCTCGTCGAGCGGCTCGAGTCCGGCGATTTGCCGCTCGAGGAAGCGCTCAAGGAGTTCGAGCAAGGCGTCAAGTTAACTCGAGCCTGCCAAGCCATCCTCAAGGATGCCGAGCAGAAGGTCGAGATACTGTTGAAAAAGACCGAGTCGGCCGAAACCGAGCCGTTTGAGCCTGAAGCGGCCGACTGACGCGACGCGATTGGCTACGTCGATGCAGGGTTCGGTGCCTGCAAGCGATTAATCAGCGTGCGCAGGAACACCTTATTGAAGCGCAGCTGGCACGACGCCGAAGCCTGCTCGAGCAGGCTCGAGCTGACGCGCATCAGCGTAACGTCACCGTTGGCCAAGATTGTTGCCGTGCGCTTTGCGCCGTCGACGTAGCTGGTCTCGCCAAAGCACTCGCCCTCATTGAGCACACCGATCTTGCGGCGCCCGGATTCCACGCTGACCTCGCCGGCGACGATGATATAGAAGCGATCATCCATCTCGCCTTCGCGAATGATCGCCTCACCGGCGTGATAATCGCGCCAGTCGCTGGCACGCAAGACCTCGTGGATCTCCGAGTGCGAGAAATCGTGGAAGAATCGCAGCTTGCGTAACAGATCGAACTGCTCTTTACGGTCGATCTGCGAATACTGCGTGCGTAGATCCTGATAAACGCGCGTCAGCGCGGCGGAAAACTCCGACGCATTCGCAAAACGCTTCTCCGGCTCTTTTTGCAGAGATGTCGCGACGACCTGCTCGAGATCCTCGGAGATATCGCTGCGCACCGAGTGCAGCGGCGGCGGCGTTGCGAAGACGATTTGATGCAGCAGCTTGCTGAGGTTGTTGGCCCGAAATGGCCGGTATCCCGTCAACAGCTCATACATGACTGCGCCGAGCGAGTAGATATCCGACTGGGCCGTGATCTCCGCTGACTGCACTTGCTCCGGCGACATGTAGCTCGGCGAGCCTGCTATGCCCTCGATTCGAGACACATCCGAATCCGACACGATCGCAATGCCGAAGTCGATGATGCGCACGTCGTTATCGTTCGTGAGCATGATATTGTTCGGCTTGATGTCGCGGTGCACGACACCGCGATTGTGCGCGTAATACAGCGCCTTCGCGCATTTGTAGATGATCTCGACGACATCGTCGATCCGCAGCAGATTATCGGGCTTCGTGTAAGCCGCTAGCGTCCGCGCGCCGTGAATGTGCTCGGTGACGACGTAGTACTTGCCGTTTTCCTCGCCGGCGTCGTAGATCGGAACGATGTTCGGATGCTGCAACCGGCCCACCATCTGGGCCTCGTTGAAAAACATTTTGCGTGTGACGGCGGCATTCTGCTCGTCGTCCTCGCTTTCGAGGTTGTAGACCTTGATCGCGACGTCTCGGCCGTAATAGGGATCGTGCGACAGGAAGACGCGCCCGGTGCTGCCTTGGCCGACTTCGTTGATGATGACGTACTTGCCGATGCGGTCCGGCACACCGGGTTTACGGATTTTCGCGGTGCTGTCGGAGTTCGGCTGAAGCATGGATCGTCAAGGAAAAAAATACTGATAAATCAACAAGCAAAGTGCCGCATAACCCGCTGCGGCAAGGTCATCAAGCATAATGCCGAGGCCACCGTGCAGACTGTGATCCAGATCGCGTATCGGCCACGGCTTGACGATATCGAACAGGCGAAACAGGCCGAACGCAGCGACGAGGCCGCCAAGGCCGGGCGGCGCCGCAAGCGCGGTCGCCAGGTAGCCGACGATCTCGTCCCAGACGATGCCAGGATGGTCGTGGACCCCGAGGCGGCGGGCCGACGCCGCGCAGATCCAGATGCCGACGCCGAACAGCGCCGCGACCGCCAACACGCGGATGGGCCACGCGAAGGCTGCGCCTAGCCACGCGAACGGCACCGCAACGAGCGTGCCGAACGTGCCCGGCGCAAACGGCGCGCAGCCGCTGCCGAAGCCGGTCGCAAGCACGTGCACCGGATTCTTGAGCACGCTGATCGGTAGGCGCTGGTAGTCGCTCATGTCAGAAATGCGTGTAGCCGGCAAAGGCGGGGGCAAAGCGTTGCCCGTCGCGGCGACACTCGACGCCGGTCCCCGCGACGAGGTGGCCTATCCTACGGACCGGGCAGCCGGCGGTCCGAAGCGCCGCCTCGACGGACGCGGCTTGCGCCGGCGCAGCCGTGAAACAGAGCTCGTAGTCGTCACCACCACCGAGCGCGTAGAACTCGGCGACGTTCAGCGGAAATAGGCTCAGAATCTCGGCCGACAGCGGCAGATGCTCGACGTCGATCTGCGCGCCGCAGTCGCTTGCCGCGCAAATATGGCCGAGATCGGCGAGCAGCCCGTCGGAAACGTCGATCGCCGCGCTCGCAACGCCGGTCAATGCGCGGCCTGCAGCGACACGCGGCGTCGGTCGCAGAAATCGATCCTTGAGCGCGATGCCAGCCGGCTCGTCCGCGGCCGCAGTGTCGTTGAGCAACGCCAGACCCGCTGCGGCATCGCCAAGCGTACCGGTCACGTAAACGTCGTCACCGATATGCCCGCCAGCGCGCGTCAGCGGCGCCGCGTCCGCCAGAGTGCCGATGATCTGCACGGAGATCGTCAACGGGCCGCGTGTCAGGTCCCCGCCAATCAACGCAACGCCGTAACGCTCCGCGAGCCCGAGCAACCCATCGGCGAACTCACTGACCCAGGCTTCGTCGGCGTCGGGCAGTGTCAGCGCCAACGTGCACCAACGCGGCTCGGCGCCCATTGCGGCCATATCGCTGAGATTGACGGCCAGGGCCCGGAAACCTGCGGCTTCAGCCGGCAGATCGAGCGGAAAATGCACGCCGGCGACGAGCGTGTCGACCGCAACGGCAAGCGCCCCGTCGGCGCGCACGACGGCTGCGTCGTCGCCGATGCCGAGCAGCAGATCGCGGTCGTCGCTAGGTCGCTCGAAGTAGCGGGCGATGAGCTCGAACTCGCCGGTTGCCAACGGCCGCTCCTTATCAGGCGCTCTGACGCCCTGGCGTGCCGGCCGCGGCCTTATCGAGCACGGCGTTGACGAATCGATACGCATCGAGCGCGCCGTAGCGCTTCGTCAGCTCGATCGCTTCGTTGATGATGACCTTGGTCGGCACGTCCGGCCGCGTCTTGAGCTCCGTCAATGCAATGTAGAGCACGGCGCGACCCACGGGATCGAGCTCGGCGACGCTGCGGTCGGCGCGCGCCGCGACGCTCGCTTCGAGTTCGTCGGCGTCATTGAGGATCGCGGCCAGGAGCTCGCGAAAGTAGTCCTGATCGACGCGCGAGTACGACTG
>JAHEEN010000152.1 GCA_024640685.1 Rhodospirillaceae bacterium | reverse complement strand
GGCCCCGTGCTGAACGTCGTCGACATGCTCGCGCACCCGCAGACGAAAGCCCGCGACATGGTCGTCGAGACCGAGCACCCGCGCCTCGGCCGCGTGCCGACGCTGGGCTTCCCGATCAAGTTCAGCCGCTCCGAGCCCGCTGTGCGCAGCGCCGCACCGACACTCGGCGAAGACACGCAAGCCGTGCTGCGCGAGCTCGGCTACGACGACGCCGCCATCGACGAGCTAGTGGCAGCCGATACGGTGCGCTGACCCGCTACCAGTAGCCAATCATGCGGCCGCTTGCGACGGCCGTTAGCCAGAATGCCAGCGACAGTCCGCCACTGATCGCAAGTGCCCGCGGCTCGCGTTGGGCCGGCGCATCGGTGGCCGTCACGGCCTGCCACGCGGGGAGCTTCGCGACGACGATCGCGTTCAGCACCCCGAGCGCAATCGCAGGGAATTTGATCAGCAAAAACGGGTTATCACTGTAGTCGATCGCATTCGTCGCGATCATGCAGGTGCCGCTGCCGGCTGCGAGGACGAAGCCCGCAACCGCGAGCGGTAGCGTCGGTGCCGCGACGCTGCGCAACGGAATCCGGCGCCATAGCCCGAGCAGCCGCAGGTCGAAAATCAGCATCGAGCCGAACAGCGTCGCAATCCCGAGGATGTGCGCGAGGTTGAATAGCCCGTAGCTCCAAACGCCGAGGCCGCGCATCATCTCGCCGAGGGCGGAATCCTCGACCCAAGTAAGAAATTCGACCAATGGGCAGCCTTACCCGGATCGCCGGCCGGGCTCGAGGAAATGGCTACAGACGGCGCGGGTAGACGTCGTAGTTCCTACCGTCGTGGGTCACGCGCATCGTCTTGACCTCGTGTCGGTCCATATCGGCATTGCGATTGCCGACGATCGAGACCTGCGCGCCAACGGGGATGACGTCCTCGGTCAGACCGGCGCCGCTCGTGCGTCCCGGTGGTGCCAGCGTGATGTCCCAAACCTGGCCGTCCGCATCCTCGATCTGCATCGTCGCGTGTGGCCCTGCAAGGCTGATGCCCTTGTGCAACGTGCCGGAGAGTTCGAACGGCTCGCGAAGCTGTCCGCCCCAGCCGTGGTGGGCCAATGCCTGTTGCGCCACGAGCGCGACTCCGGCGGCGCCAAGCGCGGCAATCATTCGTCTAGACATGACTGACTCCTGAATTTCGTGCAACGAGTTGGCCGAGTAACGATACCACAGCCAGCCGACGTGCCGTGCGCCGTCGGCGCTAGCTCGCTGTCGACTGTTTCAACGGGATGACGTTGCTGGTTTTGGGCGCGGCAACGGGCTCGATCCCGCGTATCCAGTCGATGATAGGCATGAATTCCCGACACTGCTCGACGCTGTCCTCGGAGTCCATCTCGAAGATACCGACGCCGGTTTCTGCCGCCTCGACGTAGACCTCCGAGTCGAGTATCCGCGCGAGAAACGAAAGCCCAAGCGAGCTTACGAACCGCTCGAGCGGCTCATAAACGGTCGTCGACGACCGCACCCGATTGGCGACGACCGCGACGCGAATGTTGCGGTGCCGGATGCCGCCGACGAGCAGCAACTCCTTGATGAAATTCGCAGTCGCCTGAATGTCGATGACCGACGGCGCGACAGGGATCACGATCGAGCTCGTCCGCCCGAGTATTTCCTGCAGCAGCAGTCGAGACGGCCCGCCCGGCGCGTCGAGGATCAGCTGCTCGGTCGTCGGCGGGACGTACTTGCCCATGCTGCGCAGGCCCGTCGTCTGGCTCTGCGCGCCGTTCGCGCCGTGGATAGTCGGCACCTCGGGTGGACGCTGCTTCAACCAATGCAGGCTCGAGCCCTGCGGGTCGTAGTCCATGATTGCGGTTGCGACGCCGTTGGCGGCGAAATAGCTCGCCAAGTTCGTCGTGATCGTCGTCTTGCCGACGCCGCCTTTTGCGTTGATCACCAATGTCGTGTTCATGCGCTGGACTCGGTTCGACCCTCGGGTGCTCTCGTCGCGTAGATCCGATCAGTGTACGTATCCCACCGTGCACGGACAGATTCGCTCGCGCGTTGTGAGACACGCGTCACATCGTGCGGCGCAACCGCGACTCGACCGCCAATATCCAGCCGAAAGGCGACTCCCGAGCTTCCCGCCAGACACATCCCGCACCGCGGTCCGAGGCGGGATTCCGGCCCGGCCCTGGGAGCTCGGCAACCTCGAAATATGCCGCCGCAGGACCGGATTGCCCCTCCGGACGATTCCATGTTCGCGGTCGCTGGCGTAAAATATCTGCGTCTAGACGTGTGCAAGTCGGCGGATTAATTACCTACTAGCCGCCGACGTCATACACCATCGCAGACGTGTGCCAGGGCATAGGCGAGCCGGCCTGTCCCCGGTATTGATTGTTTTCGAGTTGCAGACCGGGGAGGTCGACTATGGCTAGCTTTGGCATGGTGGGATTGGATTGGCAGCAGCGCATCAACTGGGAGCGCATGCGCACATACCGTCTCGAGCGCGCGCGCGAGCGCATGAAGGCCCACGGCCTCTCTGCCCTCGTCTTGATGTACGACGAGAACATCCGCTACGTGACCGCGACGCTGACACCCGGCTGGTGCCGGCTCAAGCCCGGCCTGCGTTACGCGATGCTCTGCGGCGACGATCCCCCGGTATTGTTCGAGCAGGGCGATATCGGCATGCAGATCGAGCGGCACTCGCCATGGCTGCCGAAGGACAACATCCGCTACTCGTATGCGTGGATCAAGGGCGCGGCCGGCCCGGCCTCGCAGCAGCAGGTCAAGAAGTTCACGAAGGCCGTCCTCCAAGAGATGAAGAAGAGCAACGTCTCCGGCGGCAAGGTCGGCGTCGACTTCATCGATATCAATATGATCGCGGCGTTCAAGGAAGCCGGCATCGACTGGACCGACGGCATGAGCGCGATGATGGAAGCGCGCGCCGTCAAGAACGAGGACGAGCAGGAGTGCTTCCGCATGGTCGGCGCCATCGGCGATGCGGCGCATTGGGAGACGATGAAGTTTCTGCGCCCGGGCCTGACTGAAAACCAGGTTACGGCGCACATCATGGAGTTCCTCTACAACATCCCCGGCATGGAGGACGTCGAGGACGTCATCGTCTCCTCGGGTCCGAACACCTGGCCGAACTGGCGTAACTTCTCCGACCGCATCATCAAGCCCGGCGACATCGTCTTCATGGACCTCGCGGCGTTGACGTGGAACGGCTACAAGTCGTGCTACTACCGCACGTACTGCGTCGGCAAGGAACCGAGCGAGAAGCAGAAGGAAATCTACGCGACGGCGCTCGAGTGGCTCTACGATGCGATCAAGGAAGTCAAACCTGGCGCAACTACGAGGGATATTGCCGCGCAGTGGCCTTCGGCGAAGGAAGTCTGGGGTTACGAGGAAGAGGATCAGGCCGCAGCGAACCTCTGGGGCCACGGATTGGGGCTCGCGCAGTACGATCCGCCCGTGATCTCGCGCATCTGGTCGCTCGATCACCCGATTGAAATCCAGGCCGGCATGACGTTTGCGCTCGAGACGCAGCACGGCATTCCGCTGGAATGGGGCGTCCGCATCGAGGAGATGCTGATCGTTCACGAGGACCGCACCGAGGTCGTCTCGAATTTCCCAGTCGAGCAGATCACGGTCGTCGATCCGATTCCAGGGTACGCCGCCGAAGACTCCAGGCACCGCTCGCTGTACCACACGCGGTAGCCTGGCGCGCTGCTGCAGATGAACGAGATCGTCGTTCCGCTATCGGCAGCGGAGGCCACCGATACCGAGCGTTTCGGCCCGAAGGCCGCCAATCAGGCGGCCCTCGGGCACGCCGGTATTCCGACGCCCGGCGGCTTCGCCGTCGACGCGCAAGCTTACCGGACGCAGCTGCGCGAGCTCGGCCTCGAGGAAACCGCACGCAAGGTCTTCTCCAGTGACGATTTCGCCGCACGCCGGCACGCGCTCAACGTAAGGCTCGGTCTGCTCGACCAGCCGATTGCCGAGTCCCTGACTCCCGCACTGCTCGATGCGTGGCGCGAGATCGTAAGCGCGCCCGGTGCACTCGGCGTCGTGCGCTCATCGGCGCTCGTCGAGGACCGCTTCGGCTCGAGCTTCGCCGGTCAATTCGAAAGTTTTCTCGGACTCGAGGACGAGCACGAGTTTCAAACCGCTGTACGCTCGTGCTGGTGCGCGCTGTGGGCAGCGCGCGCATTGCGCTATATGGCATCCCACGACCTCGACCCTGCCGACACCGCGATGGCACTCGCGATCCAGCCGCTCGTGGAAGCAACAGTCTCGGGCGGCGGCTTGAGCCAGACAGCCGAGGGCGACATGCTCGTCAGCGCAACGTGGGGACTTGGCTCGGCAATCGCACAAGGCGAGGTCGTACCGGATCGCTACGTCATCAACCGCGACGGCAAGCTGCTCGACATGGCGACCGGGCGCAAATCGCATAGCGTCGGCTGCGCGCACGGTAACCAGAGGGTCGAGCGCCACGTCGCCGAGGCACCTTGCCTGAACGAGTCGCAACTCGCCGAGCTGGCCGAGTACCTCGTTCGATCCGAGGCCGTCGTCGGCGGCGCTGCCGAGATCGAGTGGGCGATGGACGCGAGCGGCATCAAGCTCGTTCAAGCACGCCCGCTACACATGCAAGATGCGCATACGCCCGACAAGGTCTGGGAGCAGCGGCCGAAGCTGCGCGGCCATCCGGCCGGCATCGGCTGGGGCACGGGCACCGCACGCGTCGTCAACTGCGAGTGCGAGATCTCGCGCATCGTGCCGGGCGATGTGCTCGTGACAAAAGTTGCAGGCCCGGCGTTGAATCACATCCTGCCGCAAGTTTCTGCAGTCGTCGCCGAGCTCGGCGGCAGCACGTCGCATCTGGCATCGCTGGCGCGCGAGCGCGGCATACCGATGGTGCTCGGCGTGCTCGATGCGACGAATACGATTCCCGAGGGCGCGACGGTCGCCGTCGACGGCGTCGCCGGCATCGTTCGCTGGATGAAATAGAAAAATCGGGGTCAGACCGCAATTATGCGATTGTCGCGCGAGCCACGGCAGCATCTCCAGATAATTGCGGTCTGACCCCAAATTTTAGGGAGTTAGAAACCCATGTCCGACAAAGCCAAGGTCGTCTTGACCGACTACGTCTGGGATCAACTGGACGTCGAGAACGAGATTCTCGGCGACCTCGCGGACGTCGTCCCGCTGCAGGTCACCGATCCGGCAAAGTTCTTCCCGGAGGCCGACGACTGCGATGCGTTACTGAATACCTACGCGGGCCCGATCACGGCGGACGTCATGGCGCAAATGCAGAACTGTAAAATTATCGCCCGTTACGGCATCGGCGTGGACACGATCGATCTCGATGCTGCAACCGAGGCCGGTATCATCGTGACGAACAACCCGACTTACTGCATCGAGGAAGTCGCCGAGCACACGATGGCGATGTTATTGACGGCTGCGCGCAAGATCGCGTTCTACGACCGTCTCGTTCGCGCCGGAGAGTGGGCCGTGCCGCCTGGCAAACCGATGTTCCGCCTCGCGGGAAGCACGGTCGGCCTCGTCGGCTTCGGCAATATCGCCCGGCACGTTGCCAAGGCCGCCGCCGGCTTCGACATGCACGTGCTCTACGCCGACCCGTTCGTCGAGCAAGGCCAGTTCGACGTGCCCGGAGACAAGGTCGAGCTCGACGATTTGCTCGTCCGCTCCGACTACGTTTGTATCCACGCGCCGCTGCTGCCGCAGACACGCGGCATGATGGGCGCGGATCAGTTCGCGCGGATGAAGAATACGGCCGTGCTCGTCAACTGCTCGCGCGGACCGATCATCGACACCGATGCGTTGATCGCCGCACTCGACGCAAACGAGATTGCCGGCTGCGCACTCGATACGACCGACCCTGAGCCGCTGCCGGCAGACAACGGCTTACGCGGCCGCGAGAACGTCATCATCAATCCTCACGCTGCGTGGTATAGCGAGCAGGCAATGGCTGGGCTGCAGCGCGGCGCGCCTAGCGAGGTGCGGCGCGTACTCGAAGGCGAGTGGCCCATCAACGTCGTCAACAAAGCCGTCAAGGGCAAGAGCCGCGCGGGCCTCTGAACCGCACCATCCGACGAAACCCTATATAAACGAAAGCCGGCTTACGCCGGCTTTCGATAACAATAAACGCGTTCCTAGAAATTACGCGTTACGCACGTGCTCGTTGAACCAATCGATCGTGCGCGTCCATGCGAGCTCAGCTGACTGCCTGTTGTAACGCTCGGGTGTCGCGTCGTTGAAGAACCCGTGCACGGAGTTCGAATAGATGTGCCCTTCGAACGTCACGTTGTTGCGGCTCAGGGCAGTTTCGTACTCCGGATAAGCCTGCACGAGACGCGCATCGAGTTCACCGTGGTGGATCAACATCGCGGCACGGATACTCGATACATCGCCGGCATCCGGCGCGCCGCCGTAAAACGGCGCGGCAGCCTGGAGGTCGCTGCCCAAGCGCACCGCCAACATGTTCGACATGCTGCCGCCGAAGCAGAAACCCGTCGCGCCGATGTTGCCCGTGCAGTCCGGCCGCGCCTTGAGCCAGCGCGCTGCAGCAATTAGATCCTCGAGCATCGCGCCGCGGTCAATGTCGCGGAACAGCAAACCGCCACGGAAATCGTCGTTCGGGTAACCGCCGACCGACGTCAGCGTGTCCGGTGCGAATGCCATGAAGTTCTCGAGCGCAAAGCGGCGCGCAATGTCTTCGGTGTGCGGGTTCAGGCCACGGTTCTCGTGAATCACGATGATGCCCGGCAGCTGCGCCGACGTCTCGCTGCGCGAATCGGCGCTGAACGGGCGCACGAGATAACCACGGATATGGCCGTTGCCGTTCGGCGACGGCACAGTCTCGTACGTCGCCGTAATACGCTCGTCGTCGCGCGCAATCTGCTGGCCCAGCGCATAGTTCGGCATCAGCGCTTCGGCCATTGCCGCGGTCGTCAGGCCACCAACTGCATACTTACGCAGGCCCGAAAGAAAACCGCGACGATCCACCTCTCCATGTATAAAACGTGTATACAGATCAACTGCTTGCGCAGGAATCTTCTGTTGCGAAGTCATAACTCCCTCCGTTAATGGGTAGCCGCGTCAATCCTCGAGCGTGTTACACGGCACCATGCCCACGGCGCCGCCGGAAATCACGGTCTCACACATGCGCGCATCAGGGCCCATAGCCTCGATGAACTCCGAGTAAGGCACGGGCTGGCCATGCACCGGCGCGATCGTGTCGACGTCCAACGACATGCGCTGAATCTGGTTAAAGAAGCTCTGCATCTCCTCAGACGGCTCGGCCGGCGGTGGCTCGTGCGTATTGAACAGATCCGCCTCGAACGCAATCTTCTCCTCCGGCAGATAAGCCATCAGCATGCCGGACACATGGTCCATCGGTTGCACGTAATAGACGCGCAAGATGCGCTCATTGTCGGTGATTACGAAGTTCTCGTTGATCGCCTCCCAGTTGTAGCCTTCGGCGAGCTCGGTCGGTGGCCACAACGACGTGATGTCGGGGTCCACGTCCTGGGTTCGATAAACCAACACGTCGCGGTTCAGGAAGTCGATGTTGTTGCGATGTGTAACGATTGTCGAGCCGATATGGAGGT
>JAHEEN010000020.1 GCA_024640685.1 Rhodospirillaceae bacterium | reverse complement strand
TTTGGTGCCCCGAGCAGGATTCGAACCTGCGACCTTCCGCTTAGGAGGCGGACGCTCTATCCAGCTGAGCTACCGGGGCCCGCATCGATTCCATCCCTTCTGAGCTAGATTGCTAATCTTGTCCCGTAGTAGCGAATTGTAACCGCCCGACCCCGGAGCCGCGTCAACGCCGGCGGGTCTCGCAGCTATAGCTCTGTCGCTCGTCGGTCAAGAATGGCACGAACTGAACGTTGATGCCTGGTCAGTCAGAACGATAGCCTTTGCTTCCGGCTAAGCCTCGGATGATTCCTGCGCCTCGGATCTCTCCTGAGATTCAGGCGTCGCTTCGGCTTGCGAGCGCGTCGTAACACGCTCCAGCATCGTCGAGAAGTTGTTCATGGAATTGATGTGCGCATAGATCAGCTCGAGCTCGTCGGTCTTGGCCAGGCCTGATAGCGTCTCGGCACTCAGGTTCCTCAACTGGTCTCTGCTGATCGTCATAAACCCCCTCAAAGACCGTTTCTCGCCGGATGCGAGCGTGAACTGCGCCTGCATCGGCTCGAGCAACTTCAGATCCTGCAGCTTCTGACAAAATGCCAGCGTGCGCTGATAATGGTTCTGATAGTCCTGCAGAAATCCGAGCACATTCTCTACGAACGGCGTCTTCCCTCCTTCGTCGTCGAAAAGACGGTTGCCTCTATCTTCCTGATTCCAGCCGGAAAAATTCTCATCGATACACAGCATAAACGTATCGCCGTCCTTACTTCTTGAGAACACGAACGGATATCGCCTGACATATGCGGGCACGTATCGAGCATCCCACTGGCCAGCATCGTCGATATAGAGATTGCTGCCTCCCTCGACACCGAGGACGGCGAGCGGAATGACACCATCGCCACTGTCGGAGAAAACTACGGTGTACTCCCGCATTGCAAGCGGGATCTCCACGGCGTTCAAAGGCACCGCATTAGCCTTGCGCGCAAAACCATAGTCGCCGATGGCCGCGACGCTCCAGTTCTTGTGGCGCTGCACTGAAACCGGGGAGACTCGCTCGTAGAACAGTAGCTGGGTGCTCATCGTGCGCTCCTAATTTTGCGGGTCGACGCAGGTGAAGTTGGCCTCGTCGTCGATGCTGCCCGAGCCCGAATACTGAGCGTATTGAGGATAGGGACACACTGGGCGCGTGCGCTCGATGCCCGCCGACGAATCGTCATCGACGAACTTTGTCGCGACGATCCGGTCGGGTGCGACACCGTTCTCCACCCAATTGACCATCGCGCCCACGACGTCCTTCTCCGGATCGTTCAGATTGACGAGCGGCCGCCCGGTCGAACCGAAAATCTTGGGGCCGGGCCCGCCCGAGCAGTGATGAAAGCCCGGCACCATGAACAGCCGCGCGAACGCATCGGCGTCGTCGCCGTGGACCTCGGCGACCTCGTTGTAGTAATCGATCAACCTCTGCGGCGGCGTCGAGTGATCGGCCCAGCCGTTATATATGAGTAGCTTGCCACCGCGCGCCTCGTAGTCGCGCAGATCGGGGTCATCGGCATCCTGCTCGGCGATGAACGGCGCAAGTTTGTCTCTGTCGCGCTCGATATCGAACTCGAGCACGGCATCGTACTCCGGGCCGAACACGAAGTAGCGCATGAAGTTGTCCATGTACATGTAGTTGCTAGACGGATAGCCGTGGTAGACGCCGAGCCCGGTCACATACGCCTGGTAGTCGTCTTCGTGGCCCGGAAAATAGCCGGGATACGAAAACTCACCGTCTTCCGTGCGCGGCCCGTCCAGAATTTTGCGCCACGCATCGACCTGAGGCACCGTCAAGCACTCGGCCGAGTCCGAGCCGTTGCACTGCATGACCGCTGGATCGAACTCGCAAACGTCGGGCCGGCTGATGACGCCGTCCGCCAGCCCGTCAACGGCATCGCAAACCTCGAGCGTCTTGCGCTCCATTGCCGGCAGCTTGTAGGCAGGGATCTCAGCACCGAGCAGCGCGCGCTGCGACCAGTCAAACATCATCATGAGCCCGGTCCGATCGATGACCGGACCGCCAATGACGACGCCATCGAAATCCTCGGGATAGCGCTGCACGGCCATCAATCCCATCTTGCCGCCATTCGAGCAGCCGAGGAAATACGATTTCTCCGCTGCGTCCTCGTAGTAGGACGCGACAATCTCTTTGGCAACCTCGGTCACGAGATGCGCGCCGCGGTGGGCATAGTTGAGTTGCGCCTGTGGATCGTTGTAGAGCGCCGACGCGTCCCAGTGCTCGCCGCGATGCCCAGTATCGGTCGACGTTGCCGCAAATCCGCGTGCGAGCGCATGCGTCATGTCAGGAATGTTGCCGTTATAGCCACCGCCGCCGACATAAAAGAATCGGCCGTTCCAAGCCGTCGTCGGCATCGCAAGCTCGAACAGGATCACCGTCTCGACTCCGCCTTCGATCTGACAGTACTCGGGGATCTGTCCGGACGCCGGCACGATCCGCGCCGCCATAATTTGCGTGTCCTTGAGGGCGAGCCCGAGAAGCCGCATGCAATCGGCCGGAGTGCGGACGATACCGACCGACGGCAACAGCGGCGACTCGGCGGCGACTGCAACACCGCCGCCACCCTGCTCGCTGTCGGCGCAACCGCCAAGCCCAAATGCAATACCAACGCCTGCGATCAACGCGCCGATCTTGGCTCGCTGCGCATTATTCTTCTGATTAGTCATTGTTTCCCCCACGAACGTCCACAGACGTTCTCAGTCGTCGACAACCGCCGTCGTCGTATCGGGCGCGTTTGCCCATTCGGCCATCGAGCGGTCATAGAGCCGAACGTTCGGATAACCGAGCAGCTCGCTCAACACGAACCAAGGCGTCGATCCCTGCAAGCCGATGTGACAATACGTAACGACCGACTTATCAGCCGTGATAGCCGCCGCCGCGTACTGCGCGCGCAGCTCGTCGATCGACTTAAAAGTTCCGTCCTCATTGAAGTGATCCGCCCAGAAAAAATTCTTTGCGCCGGGCACGTGACCCGACTTTGCATTTGGCGTATCGCTGCCGAACTTCGAGCCGACCGACTCGCCGGTGTAAAACTCAGGCGCCCGCGCATCGACAATCGCCGCATCGTCGCGCGTAACCGAGCGCTGGACGAAGCCGAGGTCCGCAATCAGATCGTCGCGCACAGTTTCAATTTGATACTGCGTCGGCTCGACGTGCTCGTCACCAGCCCGCTCCACGCCGCCGGCAGCGGCCCACGCCCCTGCACCGCCATCGAGGATTCTGATGTCGTCGTGACCGTAATAGCGCAGAACCCATAGCATCCGCGCGGCAACACGGCTGCTTTGGCTGTCATAGAGCACGATCGTCGTCTGGGGCGTGATCCCGAGGCGCGACAGCAATACTGCGATCGTCTCGCGATCGGCGACACCGAAATACTCGGCAGCACTCGGATCGACGAGATCTCTGCGCCAATCGACGTATTGCGCGCCCGGGATATGCGCGGCCGCATAGTCTTCGGGCGTTTTGCCGAGATCGATGATGCGAACGGCTGGATCTCCGAGCCGCGCCTCGAGCCATGCGGTCGAGACGAGCGGCGAGTCGCTGGAGCCCTGCGCGGCAGCGCCAGACACAAGCGCGCATAGACTCGCAACGACCAACGCAGCTCTTAATGGGTTCCCGAGACGCACACAATCCCCCTAAAAATCGGTATCTTAGCACCGGCACCGGCCAACGCGCCGCACGCTGCCGGCCATACCAGGCCGACTGCTGCAAGCCCGTAGGTGACTGGAATCACGGATTCCGCTCCGGATTTTGCCTAATTTGCCGCCAACATAGACTCGAGGGAGCAAGCAATGAGGCGCTTGATTTTCAGTCTAGCAGTGACAATCTTCGCCGCGCCCTTGGCACAGGCCCAGGTCAACTACACTTTTATCGAGGCGACGCTGACCGGCAATCGCGTCGACACGACCTCCAACATGACCGAGGACGGCGTCGGCGCTGGCTTCAGAGGCTCCTACGAATTTATGCCGTTCCTGCAGGTCTTCGGCAGCATCCAATACGCCGACTATAGCGACATCAACACAGAGACGACGCTCTCGCAGATTGGTGTCGGGACACACTACGACTTCTCGGCAACGAAGAGCGGGTTCTTGAACATCGGTGCGGTCACCACAAGCGCCGACCTTACAGGTCCCGGCTTCGGCTCAACCAGCGTCGACGACAACGGCTACGGCATCTCGGTCGGCTATCGCGAAGTCAACCACACGCCGCTCGAATTCCGTCTTGCCGTCGACTATGTGCACTTTAACGACGCCGACGAATCGGATACCAGCGCCGACATCAGTCTTCAGTATGAAATTACGCCCGGACTGAAGATTCTCGGCGGCTATCAATTCGGCGGCGACGAGGACATGCTTCGGTTCGGCGTTCGCTACTACTTCAACCGCAACTAGCTCCGATATCTCACCTGCCTAGAACGGCCAGACCCAGAGAATCATCGGCACGCCGATCGCGACGATCAGGATCTCGAGCGGCAGGCCCATGCGCCAGTAGTCTCCAAACCGATAGCCGCCCGGCCCCATGATCAGCGTGTTGTTCTTGTGCCCGATCGGCGTCAGAAACGCGCACGACGCCGCGACCGCGACGCCCATCAGAAACGGATCCGCACTGACACCCAACCGATCCGCAATCTCGACCGCAATCGGTGCGGCGATCACTGCCGTCGCGACGTTGTTCATGACGTCCGACAACGTCATCGTGATGATCATCAGCACGGTCAGCACGACCGCCGGCGACAAACCGAAAGAGACATCTAGCAGCGCCTCAGCGATCAATGCCGTGCCGCCAGTCGTCTCGAGCGCCGTGCCGAGCGGAATCATCGAACCGAGCAAAACGATGACTGGCCATTCGACCGAGTCGTAGAGCTGCCGTAACGGCACGACGTTGATCGCAACGAGCGCGGCGACGGCCGCCGCGAGCGCGATTGGCAGATACACGAGGCCGACACTGGCAGCCGCAACCGCACCACCGAATACGACGACGGTCGCGAGCGCCTTTTGCCGCTGAATCACGGTCAGCCCACGCTCGGCGAGCGGGAACGCGCCCAACCAAGCCGTGACCTCCGGCAGCGTATCGGTCGGCCCGAGCAGCAACAGCACGTCACCGGCCGCGATTTCCAGATGCCGCACGCGAGCGCGAAATCGCTTGCCTTGCCGTGACACGCCGAGCAGCGTCACATCGTGGCGCTGCAGCAGCCGCAGCGACTGCGCGGAGCGCCCATCGATCCGCGCGCCTTGCGGCACGACGACCTCGATCAATGACAAGTCCTCGCCGGCAACAGCAGCGGGATTCTCCGGCCGCACATACTCGAGCTTCAGCGCACCCACCAGTCGGTCGATCGCATCCGGATGCGCTTCGAGCACGAGCACGTCGCCGGCGCGCACGTCGACGAGTCGCGCCATGCCCGGCATGCGCCGGCCGCGTCGGACCAGCCCAATGATCGCAGCACCCGCCTCCTCGGCGATGTCGTCGAGATCGCGAACGCGCCTGCCGATGATCTCGGCACCATCGGGCACCTTGACCTCCGCGATGTACTCGCCGAAATCGAACAACGCTTTGAGCGGCCCGTTCGCACTAACGTCTCGCGGAATCAATCGCCAACCGATCGTCGCGACAAACGCGACGCCAGCAACTGCGCACGCAAGCCCGACCGGCGCGAAATCGAACATCGCAAACGGCGCGCCTAGCGCGTCGTTGCGATACTCGGCGATGACGATGTTCGGCGGTGTGCCGATCAGCGTGATCATGCCGCCGAGAATCGACGCGAACGACAGCGGCATCAATGTCAACGACGGACTGCGCTCGGACTTCTCCGCAGCCTCGGTATCGATCGGCATCAACAATGCGAGCGCGGCAACGTTGTTCATGACGGCCGACAGTGCCGCCGCAGCACCGGCCATGATCCCGATGTGCGCGCTCAAGCCGCGCGACGCCGAGATCAGGTACTTGGCGAGCAGCTCGACGACGCCCGAGTTCGTCAGCGCGCGACTCACGATGAGCACGAGTGCAATGATCACCGTCGCCGAGTGACCGAAGCCTGAGAACGCCTCGTCGGCGGGCACGACACCGGCCAACAGCGCTGCAACGAGCGCCGCGAACGCCACCAAATCGAACCGCCAGCGCCCCCAAATCAGAAGCGCGAATACGGTCGACAGCAAAGCGAACAGAAAAACTTGCTCGAAGGTCATCGCGAGGTGTCCGGACGCACGCGACTATAGCAGGGTCGTGCCGATCAAGCTCGACAAGCCCTGGCAGGCCGGTCGCAAACTCGAGAATTCTTGTAGTATGCGCACTCCGAACGTGTTGACGGACGAGCGCGAGCCGCCATGTTGAGCCTGCTGTCGAAAGATCGCATCGTCGCGAAATCCGGCTTCAATCGCTGGTACGTCCCGCCGGTATCGATTGCGATTCATCTCTGTATCGGCTCGGTCTATGCGTGGAGCATCTACAACCCGGCATTGATCCGCGTATTCGGCGTCGTAACGCCGGCCGCCGAGGACTGGAGCCTCGGTGACGTCGTCTGGATTTTTACGGTCGCGATCATATTCCTGGGCCTCGCGGCCGCATTCGCCGGCAAGTGGCTAGAGGATGTCGGCCCGCGCATGGTCGGCGTCGTTGCCGCACTGTGCTGGGGCGGCGGTTACCTGATCGGCGGGTTCGGCATCAACGAGCACCAGCTGTGGCTGATCTACCTGGGTTACGGCGTCATCGGCGGCTGCGGGTTGGGGCTCGGTTACGTCTCACCGGTCAGCACGTTGATCCGGTGGTTCCCCGACCGGCGCGGCATGGCAACCGGCATGGCGATCATGGGCTTCGGTGGCGGCGCAATGATCGGCGCGCCGTTGAAGGAACGTTTGATTCGGCTGTTCTACGAGGCGCCGGACTACCTCGGCAGCATCGACTCGGTTGCACTCGTGACCGAGGCCGGCAGGCGTTATGCACAGATCGCCGGCGAGTTGCGCGAGGTCGTCGTCATCGGCGCAAACGACGTCGCCAACATGATAGTCCCCGGCCCCGAAGGCGTTTATGTCGTCGGTACCGGGTCGGTTGGGGTCGCACAGACATTTCTCGCGATCGGGCTGATCTACTTTGCAGTCATGGTGATTGCTGCGTTCTCGTACCGGATACCGGCACCCGACTGGGAACCCGAAGGGTGGACACCGCCAGATGCCGCGCATCGAGCCAAGCGCATGATCAGTGAGCATCACGTCCACATCGACGAGGCGCTGAAGACACCGCAGTTCTGGCAGCTGTGGATTGTGCTGTGCTTCAACGTCACAGCTGGGATCGGTGTCCTGAGTGTCGCGCGCACGATGGTCACCGAGATTTTCGGCACGTCGCTGCCGAGCGTTGTCGACGGCGCGTTTGCGGCGACCTATGTCGTCATGATCAGCGTGTTCAACATGGTCGGCCGGTTCTTTTGGGCCAGCGTCTCGGATTTCGTCGGCCGCCGCGCGACGTACTGGGTGTTCTTCGCGCTCGGCATCGCGCTGTATGTCTCGATACCGATATCCGCGCAGCAGGCCAGCGTGACGCCGAGCGTCGTTTGGCTCATCTATTTCTACGCCGCGACGATGATCATCTTCACGATGTACGGCGGCGGGTTTGCGACGATCCCAGCGTATCTCGCCGATATTTTCGGCACACGCTATGTCGGCGGCATTCACGGCCGCTTGCTGACGGCATGGAGCACGGCAGGCGTGCTGGGTCCGCTGGCTATCACGTCGCTGCGCGAGAGCGCGATCGCGACGGCGATCACGGATCTGGCTGCGATCGTCGACCCGGCACGTTTCACGGCAACATTCGGCGCGGGACTCAACGAGCTCGACGCCCTCGTCGACAATCAAACGGTTACGATTGCGAAGCTCATTGAGATCGCGCCGCCCGGGACTGTCGATCCGACGAGCAGCCTCTACAACACGACGATGTATTTGATGGCAGTGCTGCTTGCGATCGCGTTGATCAGCAACGCAATGATGCGCCCAGTCGACCCGAAGCATCACATGGCGTAGACACGCCGGCCGACATCTTGCGGTGTAGCTGCGTCAGAACCCTTCTGTTGACGTGAATAAGCCGACGCGCAAGTTTGCCGCGTGGTAGATCGTGCGTCCGTCAACGTCCATTGTCGCGTCGCCCAATCCCATCATCAGCTTGCGCTTGATGATGCGTTTCATGTCCACGCGATACGTCACGAGCTTCGCCTCGGGCAGCACCTGGCCTTGAAACTTGACCTCACCGACGCCGAGCGCGCGGCCGCGGCCGCTCCCGCCGATCCACGCGAGGTAGAAACCGACGAGCTGCCACATCGCATCGAGGCCTAAGCATCCGGGCATAACCGGGTCGCCGCGAAAGTGGCAATCGAAGAACCATAGCCCCGGCACGATATCGAGCTCGGCCAAGATCTCGCCTTTGCGATACTTGCCGCCGGTATCGTCGATATGCGTGATCCGGTCGAACATCAGCATGTTCGGCAGCGGCAGCCGGGCGTTTCCCGGCCCGAACGCCTCTTGCTCACCATGCTCGATGAGCTCTTCACGCGAATAGCTCGAACGGCGGTTGTATCCCGTCAACGTGCTCTCCCTGGGCGGATTGCGGGTCGCCCCCAACGACTCCGCGTGCGGAGAATACGTGTATCGGCCGAATAAAACCATGATTGGGCGGCGCGCAGAAGGCTGGACAGCGCGAGATCGCATGAATGTCGGCAACGGCAGCTGCTAACATGCCGGCATGTCCGATTCGCAGGCCACCGGCGCGCCGCGGTTCCCAGAGCCCGATCTCAATCTCGTTCACGTCAAGTCCCCGGTCACCGGGACCATCGTCTCGAACGACACGTGCCTGCGCGGTAAGTCAGCGAGCTTCGTGCGTCACACGGTCATCGACGTCGGCGGCACGCCGCTCGAAGGACGCTGCCGTATCGGCCAAGCGTTCGGCGTCATCGCGCCCGGTGCCGACGGACGCGGCAAGCCGCACAAGGTGCGCCTGTACTCACTCGCGTGTGCCAGCGACGGCGAGAACGGCAACGGCCGCCTGATCGCAACGACGACGAAACGCGTCATCGCCGAAGGCGGGCCTGACGCGCGCGACGACGCGCATCGTCTGTTCCTCGGCGTCTGCAGCAACTATCTGTGCGATCTGCAGCCGGGAGACGAGGTCAAGATCACCGGACCGAACGGCAAGCGGATGCTGCTGCCCATCGACCCGAGTGCGCACGACTACTTGTTCGTCGCAACCGGCACCGGCATCGCACCTTTCCGCGGCATGCTGCTCGAGTTACTGGAGAACTCGAACACACCGGTCACGAGCGATATTCATCTGTTGATGGGCGCGCCATACACGACGGACTTGATCTACGACGATCTGTTCGTGCGGCTCGCAGCGACGCATCCAAACTTTCACTACCACACGGCAATCAGCCGCGAGGCGCGCGACGACGGTCGCCGCGGTTTATACGTGCACGATTATCTGGCCGAGCGTATCGAGCAATTTGCGCCGCTGTTGCGCCGCGCGCGGACACTTGTCTACGCGTGTGGTCTAGCCGGCATGCAATGCGGCTTATTCAAGGTTTTGGCGCAACACGAGCTCGGCGCGGCCTACTTCGAGCCGAAACCCGCATTGGCGTCGATTGCGCCGAACGATTGGGAACTCTCGGCGATTCGCCGCGGCGTGCGCTTGACCGACCGCTGCCTCATCGAGGTCTACTGACTCAAACCGAGCCGAGCTGCGCGATCGCCGACGTAACGTCGCTGCCAGCGAGGACCGAGGCCGGTCAGAATCTCATAACTGATCGTGTCGGCAGCAGCTGCGACGTCATCGAGCGAGACGTGCTTGCCGATCAACTCAACGAGCGTACCTGGCACGACGAGCGCGTCCGGCAGCCCGGTAACGTCGATCGTCGTCAGGTCCATCGATACGCGGCCGACGACCGGCGCATCGTGCCCAGCCACACTGACGCGCGCGCAATTGCCGAGCGCACGCGGGTAGCCGTCCGCATAACCGACGCCGATTGTCGCGAGACGCGCCGGCGGTTTCACGATGTGCGTCGCGCCATACCCGACGGTAACGGGTTCGACGACATCGCGTACCTGCAGGATCGGGCTCGCAACGTCGACGACAGCCACGCTCGGATTAGCGCGATCGACGAACGGATTGCCACCATAGAGCGCGATCCCGGGACGCACGAGATCGCCGCTCGCCAAACGATCGCCCAGCACGCTCGCCGAGTTGTCGACGCAGATCGGACATGCCGGCAACAAGCCGCGCAACGCGTCGAAGCGCTTGCGCTGCTCGGCATTGAGCGGATGCGCAGGCTCGTCGGCACACGCGAAATGTGTCGCAACGTAGGCGATGTCGAGCTTCTCCAATCGTCCGGCGTCGGCTGCAAGCTGCTCGACCTCCGCCTGCGACATGCCCAATCGCGACATGCCCGTGTCGATGTGAATGATGACGGGATCGTCGCTGGATGCGCCCGCATCCATCCACTCGTGCAACTGCGGCAGCGAGTTCAGCACCGGCGCGAGCCGCGCCGCACGCACGCGCGCCGCCGTGCCCGGCTCGATGCCCGCTAACACGTAGATGCGCGCGTCGTCGAGCTGCGCGCGGAGCCGTTCGCCCTCGGCGACGTTCGCGATGAAGAAGTCGCGACAGCCCTCGGCGTAGAGCGTGGCTGCGACCGGCGCCATGCCGAGACCGTACGCATCGGCCTTGACGACAGCACCACAGCGTCCGGGCTCGGCCGCCCGGCGCAATGTCTCGAAGTTACGCGCCAACGCATCGAGATCGATCGATAGCAAACCCGGGCTTGGGACGTTTTCTGACGGCGGCATCGGCGCAAGGATTCTAGCGTTCGACCGGGCGCCACTCTAACATACAGCTCCGACGAGCCAGCCGAACGAACGATTAACGACGACGCATCGAGAACACCTATGTCAGAGTTATTTCGCGCCTTTCGCATTCACCGTGACGACAAGACAGTCAGCGGTCGGCTCGAGTCGTTAACGCTAGCCGATCTGACACCCGGCGAGGTCGTTGTTCGCGTCGAGTACTCGAGCATCAATTACAAAGACGCGCTTGCGGCAACGGGCGCCGGCCGCATCCTGCGATCGTTTCCGCTCGTCGGCGGCATCGATCTCGCCGGCGAAGTCGTGACTAGCGATACCGCAAGCTTTGCGCCGGGGCAAAAGGTCGCCGCAGTCGGTGCCGAGCTCAGCGAGACGCGCGACGGCGGCTACGCGGAGTTCGCGCGCCTCGATGCCGGCATGCTCGAGCCGCTACCGAACGCATTGGATACGCGCAGCGCAATGGCGATCGGCACGGCGGGATTCGCTGCAGCCGTCGCCGTTCACCGGCTCGAGTTAAACGGCCAGCGGCCGGAGCACGGGCCGATCGTCGTCACCGGCGCGACCGGCGGTGTCGGCAGCCTTGCAATCGACATACTCGCAACGCGCGGCTACGAGGTCGTCGCATTGACCGGCAAGAGCGAATCAAAGGCCTATCTCGAATCGCTGGGCGCCTCGGAAGTCATCGACCGCACATCGCTGACGCTCGGCGACCGTCCGCTCGAAAGCGCCCGCTGGGGCGGCGCAATCGACAACCTCGGCGGCGACGTGCTCGCGTGGCTGACGCGCACGACGAAGCCGTGGGGCAACATTGCGTCGGTCGGATTGGCCGCAAGTCCGAAGCTCGAGACGACGGTCATGCCGTTCATCCTGCGCGCCGTAAGCCTCCTCGGCGTCAACATGGAAGTCGGCCCAAAACTGCGCGCCGAGATCTGGCAACGGCTAGCCACGGATCTGAAGCCCGGCCACCTCGACGCGATCGTCACGCGCGAGGTGTCGCTGGAGGAGCTGCCGGCCTGCTTTGCCGGTTACCTCGATGCGGCCGAGGTCGGCCGCACCGTCGTCAAGATCGGTTAACCGGTCCTACTGCGCGGGCCGGCGCCGCAGATGGTAGTCGAACGGCGTGCCGAGCGACCGTGCGTTGACCCAGATCACGAGCATCTCCTCGAGCACATGGGCGTAACGCAGCGGCCCTAGATCGACGACCTCGAAGCCCATGCCGACCGCGAGATCGGCGATCGTGCGTTTTGCCTCAGCGTCGTCGCCGACGATCGGAATCGTCACCGGCCCGCCTGACGAGGCCGGGTCGATCATCGTCTGATAGTTCAGCGTATTGAACGCCTTGACGACCCGCGCGCCCGGCGCTGCCGCTTGAATGAGCTCGGCATTCGACGTATCCACGGCGTGGACGCGAAAACCATCCTCGGCATTCGTCGTGATGTTTGTCGGATCGAGTATCAGCTTGCCGGACAGGTCACCGAGGCTGCGCACGACATCGACGGCGGCCGTGCCGGGCACGGCGATGACGACAATATCGGCGTTCGCCGCGGCCTCGGCCTGCCCCATCGCCGTCGCCGGGCCGTCGGTCCGGGCGACCAGCGCCTGAACTTCGGCGCGCGATGGATCGCGCGAGCCGTAGATGATCTCGTGGCCTTGCAGTGCAAACTCGGGCCCCAAAGCGCCCGCGACGCGGCCCGTGCCGATCACGGCAATCGTCTCGGCGCTCGCGACAGTCGTCGCAAGCAAGCCCAGTGACAGTAGTAGGCACAGATAATGGCGCATCAGTGGCGGCATGCCGATTCCTCTTGAAGCTTCTACGTGATCCCACGCATCATAACGCATAGGCCGCCATTCGATGCCCTCGAGTTCGGTACACTGTCCCCCGCTTTTTTCGAGTACCGACTGGCCAAGCGAGGTCTGCACCGAGCATGCATTCCGCCGAACAATTCATCGCGCAAGTCGAGCGCGTCAGTGCGCGCAACTACGCGCCGCTGCCGGTCGTCTTGGCGCGCGGCGCTGGCAGCTGGGTCTGGGATACCGAAGGTCGCCGCTACCTCGATTGCTTGAGTGCTTACTCGTCGTTGAGTCTCGGCCACTGCCACCCGCGAATCGTCGCGGCGTTGACCGAGCAAGCCCAGCGCCTAACGCTGACGTCGCGTGCGTTCCACAACGATCGCATGGGCGCGTTTCTCGAGTTGCTGTGCGAGCTCTGCGGCTTGGACATGGCGTTGCCGATGAACACCGGCGCCGAGGCTGTCGAGACCGCAATCAAGCTCGCGCGAAAATGGGGCTACGAAGTCAAACGCGTGCCCAAGGACACCGCCGAGATTGTCGTTTGCCGCAACAACTTTCATGGCCGTACGACGACGATCGTCGGTTTTTCGTCCGAGCCCGCGTATCGCGATCCGTTCGGACCGTACGGCCCCGGCTTCACGCTCGTCGACTTCGGTGACGCTGCAGCGCTCGAAGCCGCCGTGACGCCGAACACAGTTGCGTTTCTCGTCGAGCCGATACAAGCCGAAGCCGGCATCATGCAACCACCGGACGGCTACTTGGCTGCGGCGCGCACAATCTGCCAACGCCACGACATGCTGTTCATGCTCGATGAGATCCAAACCGGGTTAGCACGCACCGGTCGCTTTCTAGCTCATCAGCACGAGGCCGATGCCGCGCCGGACGTGCTGATCGTCGGCAAAGCACTCGGCGGCGGCGTCTACCCGGTCTCTGCCGTGTTGGCCAATAAGGACGTGCTCGGCCTGATCAACCCTAGCGAACATGGCAGCACGTTCGGCGGCAACCCGCTCGCAGCCGCCGTCGGCCAAGCAGCGCTAGAGACGTTGCGCGACGAGCACCTCAGCGAACGCGCGGCCGAGCTCGGCGAGCAGCTGCTCGCCGGTCTGCGTGGGCTCGATTGCGCAGCGATCAACGAAGTCCGCGGCCGCGGTCTGCTCGTCGGCATCGAGCTACACGCCGACGGACCGAGCGCACGGACCTACTGCGAGCGATTGCTAGCGCTCGGCGTGCTGACTAAGGACACGCACGGGCGCGTGATTCGGCTTGCACCGCCGTTAATCATCCAAGCCGAAGAGATCGAGTGGCTACTGGAGCGCGTCGCAATGGCGCTAGCGGATTGAGGTTAGTGTCGGCTACTGCAGGCTAGAGCCCCGCCAGATGCGCGACTGGTCGAGTGCCGCCGAATAGACGAGCATCGCATGCAGGTTCATGCGGTCGAAACCCGTGACCTCATAGAGCGCCTCGAATGCCGGTGCTCCGTCGAGTCCCGCAGCAAGCTCGTCGAGATAGGCTTGATCGGTCAGGGCCTGCGCCGCCTGCATGACGCCCTCGTCGCGCGTCCCGGCAACGATCAGGAACTGATTGCCGACTGGGCCCGCGAACGCGGACACGAGTCCGTAGTCGCGGTAGTTGCGTTGGTCGTAGCGCGGCATGCCGGCGCCGCTCGTGAACACGTCACCTGTCGCCTCGACCCGCAGCTCGTCGTAGGTTTCGCCGACCGTTAGGCCCGACGCGGCGAACACGAACTCGTTGAGCGTATCGAGCGCGCTGATGTAGCCGACGTAAATCACGTGATTGTTCCTGAGGTCGGCAGCAGACAACTCCGACATCGGCGTGACCCGTATCGGCTTCGTCGACGTATAAACGACGCGCAACAAATCGGCGACCGCGAACGCGCTGGCCTGCGGAAAATACGTCAAGTCGAGATCGTAGTACTCCTCGGCGAGCTCCGGCGAGTACATGAATAAATCGTTGAGGTCCTCGGCCGAGTTGATGTCGAAATCTCGAACCAAGCGCTCGACACGGCCGAAGTCGTCGAGCTCGGCGAATATGTAGTAGTCGCCGACGACGACAAGTAACGGTATGTCGTCATCGAAGAACGCCGCCCAGACCGAGGACTGGGCGACAGCCTCGCGTGGCGTCTCACCACTCTCGCCACGCAGTGCCACGAGCGCCAGCACATTGACGAGCAACAGGACGGCGACGACACCGAGCAGTGCGGCCACGCCGCGTCGCTGCCAAAAGCTCGGCGCGCCCGCTGCTGTGTCGGCCGCTGGCTTCTCGGTCACGGATTCGACAACTAAGCGGTACTCGCCGCGCGGAATCGACAGCCGGTAGCCGAGGGGGTCATCGCGCTGCGACGCGTATTGCTCGAGCTTCTGACGAAGGTTGTGCATGTAGACCCTGACCAGCGAGTCCTGCGTCGGGTCGAACTCCGCGCCTTTGCCGAAGACGTCGGCGGCGATCTCGATCTCCTTCGGAGCCCGGCCTTCCAATGAGCAGCCGACGAGGTACTCGAGCAGCGACGTGTAGGTCCGCGAACGGCCAAGGATGCCGCTCGCAACGATGCGCTCGTACTCGTCGTGAACGATGTCTGCGTCGGCTGGATTCATCTCGAGGCGTAGAAACTGCGACCGTCGGCAATCGGGTAGTGACCTTAGCCGATCTTTAACTGTTAATAAACCGTTTGTAACCCACTGTAATCACAGCTTAATCGTGGACGCAGGCCGCGCTCAACCAGTACACTGCTACTCGGCAGGCGCGACACCGCTGCAGTACTACGTGAAGCCTCTCGCCGGGACGGAACCGACGTGATTCGACAGCTGTTTCTAATTCATCGCTATCTCGGCATCGCCCTCAGCCTCGTGATCTTCGCCTGGTGCGTGTCGGGCATCGTCATGATGTATTTCCAGTTCCCGGAGGTCACCGAGGAAGAGCGCGTTGCCGGCCTCGCGCCGTTGGCTCTCGAGCAATGCTGCGTCTGGCCCGAGGACTTCAGCAATATCGACATCCAGCGCTTCAGCGTCGAGATGCTCGCGGGCGCGCCGGTCATTCGGCTCATCGACGGCTTCGGCGAGTACGTGCTGGAGCTTCGTAACGGGCGCTATCTCTATGAGTTCGACTTCGACGCGGCCAATCGCATTGCCGCCGATGCCGCGCCGCGATTCGGCCTCGGCGAGGATGTACGCCTGCTGGGATTGATCGAGCACGACCAGTGGACCGTTGCAGGCTACGACCAACATCGTCCGCTCTATCATTTCGCCGCCGATGACGGTCGCGGCACCGAGTTCTATATCTCGAGCACGACCGGCGCCGTCGTGCAGATGACGACGACAGTCGAGCGCATCGGCAACTGGCTGGGATCGGTCGTGCACTGGTTTTACCCGACCGTGCTTCGGCAGAACGCCTACACGTGGAGCCAGACGATCATTTGGATGACGCTCCTGAGTCTATTCCTGACAATTGTCGGGCTTTACATTGGCTTCAAGCAGTTCAAGCACCGGCGCAATGGGCGCTGGTCGCCATATCGGGGCTTCGCGCTGTGGCATCACTATGGCGGGCTCGTTTTCGGCGTGTTGATGCTGACGTGGCTCGTCAGCGGTTTGCTGTCGCTGAACCCGTGGGGCCTACTCGAGGGCCGCGGCTTCTTCTCTGAAACGACGGCAGTTCGCTCAGGCGACATGCAGCTCGAACATGCGCAACGCAGTCTGGCCGGGATCGACCGCGCCGGCTTGCCGGCCGATACGGCCCGCCTCGTCGGTGAGTTCTTCGACGGTCGGTTGTTCGTTACCGCGTGGACGACGACTGGAGAGCGGACGCGCTTCGACGGCACTACGTGGGCTCACGCGCCGCTAGCGGACACGGAGCTCGCAGCCGCTGCACAGCGCCTACGCCCGCACGCGACGATCGTCGAGCATGCTTGGATCGACGACCCCGATGCGTATTACTTCAGCCACCACGACGTGCGCCGTTTCCCGGTCTACCGCGTGCGCTTCGCCGATGGCGAGCGCTACTACCTCGACGGCACGAACGGCCAGCTTAGCTATGCCGTCGATGCGGACAGGCGCGGCTCGCGCTGGCTGTTCCATGCGCTGCATCGCGGTGACTTCGCCGCAGTGGTTCGCGCACGACCAATCTGGGACATCATGATGTGGCTATTGATGGGTGGCGTGACGATCGGCGCCGCGACAGGAACGTGGCTTGGCGTCGAGCGCATCGCGCGCGCATTGCGGCGCGTGTCGCACCGCCGCGCGGCGCGCGCGCGGGCGACGACCTAGCCTGGAAAGCTCTAGAGCTCCTGCGACCAGTCCTTCGTCTCGAGCAGCGACTTGACCTTCGCGAGGAATGCGCCCGAGTACGCGCCGTCGACGGCGCGATGATCGAACGACTGCGCCAGAATGCCCATCGGCCGTATGCCGATCGCATCGCCGATCGGCGACTCGACGACCACAGGCCGCTTCGCGATGCCGTCGACCGACAAGATGCCCACCTGCGGCTGATTGATGATCGGCGCCGTCATCAGCGTGCCGAACGAGCCATTGTTCGTCAGCGTGTACGTGCCGCCAGAGAGGTCGTCGGCACCGAGCCCGCCCTCGCGGGCACGCCGGCTCAAATCGACGATTCGCTGCGCGAGCCCAGTCACGGTCAGCTCGCCGGCATCGCGAATCACGGGCGCGACCAAGCCTTCGGGCTCGAGCGCGACGGCAATCGCCAGATTGACGAGCGGATGCACGACGAGACCGTCTCCGTCGACGCTGGCATTGAGCCTTGGGGAGTCTTTGAGCGCGAGACAGACGGCACGGGCAATGAACGGCAGGTACGTCAGTGAATAGCCGCGCTCGCGCTTGAATTGATCGCGCGCGGCGAGGCGAACGCTGTCGACAGCACCGAAATCGATCTCGATGGCTTGTAGCACATGAGGGCTCGTCGTTTTCGACCGAACCATGTGCTCGGCGGTCAAGCGGCGGATGCGATCAAATGGAATGCGTCCGCCATCGGCGGCCACCGGCAACGCAGTTGGCGCCGGGGTCGGCTGCGCGCTCGGCGCTGCGACCGCTGGCTCGACCGGTGCCGCAGCCGCCGTGCCGTCGGCCGCAGCCACAAGCACGTCGGCGCGGGTGAGACGGCCATCGCGGCCGGTACCCTGAATCGCGGTCGGATCGAGACTGTGCTCAGACAATAGGCGCCTGACGACCGGTGACAGCCGCAAGCGGTCGCTGCGCGGTGTTGTCGCAGCCTGCACCGGGGGCGCAGGTTCGGCCGCGGCGGGCGCAGCTTCGGTCGTTGCGGCAACGCCAACCTCGCTCGCTGCCGTATCAGTGGCCTCTATTTCCGTCGCCTCGACGGCTTCGTCAGGCCCGCGAATGACCGCAAGCACGGCGCCGACGTCGACGGTTTCGCCTTCGGGCACGCGAATCTCGGCAATGACGCCGGCAATCGGCGCCGGCACCTCGGTTGCGGCCTTATCGGTCTCGACGTCGAGCAGGATCTCGTGCTTCTGAACCTCGTCACCGACGGTCTTGTGCCAGGCTGCGACCGTGCCTTCCGCGACGGTCTCACCAAGCTGCGGCATCAATACGTCCATGACGGTCAGTCCACGAGCTGCCGCACGGCGGCGACGATGCGCTCGGCGCTCGGCAGCGCGGCATCCTCGAGCGCGTCGGCCGACGGCAACGGAATATGCGGTGTCGTCACGCGCACGATCGGCCCGTCGAGATCCCAGAAAATCTCCTCGGCAACAATCGATGCGAGCTCGGCTCCCCAGCCGCACAGCCGCGGGTTCTCCTCGACGGTCACGAGTCGGCCAGTCTTACCGACGTGCTCGAGAATCGTCGTCGTATCGAGCGGCACGAGCGAGCGCACGTCGATGACGGCCGCGGAGATGCCATAATCTTGCGCGAGCATCTTGGCCGCACGCTCGGCGCGCGGCACCATCGCGGCGAGCGCAGCGATCGTGACGTCGCCGCCGTCGCGCAGCACGCGCGCCTTGCCCAGCGGCTCGACGTGCTCGTCGTCCGGCACCTCGCCCTTGGTCGCATACAGCGATTTCTGCTCGAAGAACATCACCGGGTCCGGATCGCGCACCGATGCGGCCAGCAACCCCTTGACGTCCGCCGGCGTCGACGGCGCGACAACCTTGAGGCCCGGGATCGCCATCGCCCAGTTCTCGACGCTTTGCGAGTGCTGCGCGCCGAAGCGGCTGCCGCCACCGTTGGCGCTGCGAATCACGAGCGGGAAGCTGCACTGCCCGTCCGTCATGTAACGAGTCTTCGCAATCTGATTGGCGACGAGGTCCCAGCAAACGGCGAAGAAGTCCGAGAACATGATCTCGGCGATCGGGCGCAGCCCCGTCATCGCGGCACCCATCGCGGCACCGACGATCGCTTGCTCGGAAATCGGCGTGTCCTTGACACGATCCGGGCCGAACTCGTCGAGCAACCCAGTCGTCGCTTTGAATACGCCGCCGGCCGCCGCGATATCCTCGCCGAGGAACACGACGTTGTGATCGCGCCGCATTTCCTGCGCGATACCGGCACTGACCGCGTCCCTATATGTCAATTCCGCCATGCTGAGCTCCACTGGGCCCTGAGTTCGACTACCGTATGATCGGTCAACGCGCGCAGAAGCTGGCGCGTGCCGACGCTGCCGCGAAACCCGCGCCAGCTGGGGCGCTCATTCTACGTGAGATGCCGGCGTCGGGCGACCCGCGACGCTAGACTCAGGCCTCGGTTGCAGCGTCAACCGCATCGACATACCGAACGCCGCCGTGACGGCGACGTAACCGATCAGGATCAACCAGCACCAAATGCAGAGCGACATCGCCGTTACTCCCGCAGGGCCATCGTACTTGCATCCAGTGGGTTACCGGCGCCGTCGCGCGATTGCTTTAGCTGGACGAGTATGGAACCATCGCCGGCCTCAGCCGGGCGGCGCATTCGCATCGCCGCGCACCCTCGAACCGACGACAGGAGACCATCGAGAAACATGGCCAAGACTCTGAAAATTGCACTGATTCCGGGTGACGGTATCGGCACGGAGGTCATGCCCGAGGGCGTGCGTGTGCTCGAGGCGGCCGGCAACAAGCACGGCATCGATTTCGAGTGGACGGAGTTCGACTGGTCCTGCGAGCGGTATTTGGAGACCGGCCGCATGATGCCCGAGGACGGCATCGAGCAGCTGCGCGCGTTCGACGCGATCTATCTCGGCGCCGTGGGCTTTCCGACCGTCGAGGATCACGTCTCGCTCTGGGGCCTGCTGATTCCGATCCGTCGCGAGTTCGATCAGTACGTCAATCTGCGCCCGGTGCGACTGTTCGATGGCGTGCCCTGCCCGCTGGTCGGCAAGAAAGCCGGCGACATCGATTTTTACGTCGTGCGCGAGAATGTCGAAGGCGAGTACTCCGCGATTGGCGGCATTCAATACAAGGACACCGAGAACGAGATTGCCGTGCAGCAAAGCGTGTTCACTCGCCGTGGCGTCGACCGCATCGTCAAGTACGCGTTCGAGCTCGCGTCTACACGCGACGCGAAGCACGTTACGTCGGCGACGAAGTCGAACGGCATCATCCACTCGATGCCGTATTGGGACTCACGGGTCGCCGAGATGGCTAAGGCGTATCCGGACATCAAGGTCGATCAGTTCCACATCGATATCCTGACGGCCAATTTCGTGCGCATGCCGGAGCACTTCGACGTCGTCGTCGGCAGCAATCTGTTCGGCGATATTCTTTCGGACTTGGGGCCCGCCTGCACCGGCACGATTGCGATCGCGCCGTCGGCAAACATGAACCCGGAGAAGGATCATCCCTCGATGTTCGAGCCTGTTCATGGCTCGGCGCCCGACATCGCCGGCCAAGGCATTGCGAACCCGATCGGTACGATCTGGGCCGGCGCAATGATGCTGCAGCACCTCGACTGCAAGGACGCACACGATACGATTATGCAGGCCGTCGAGACCGTCCTCAGAGAAGGCAAGCAACTGACGCGCGATATGGGCGGCACGGCGAATACCGTCGAGCTGGGCAAGGCTATCGAGGCAGCGATCTAGCGGCGCGCGCTCGAAGCGCAAGCCGCGCGGGGGAGACGACCATGAAACATATGCGCATCGCTATTACGGCTGTGCTGCTCGTCGCGAGCACCGGCGCGCTTGAAATCACCGCTGCCCAATCGGCGCCGGAGCGGGAGATTACGAACGTAACCGGCGATCTCTACCGCTTCAGGGAGATCCGCCACGTCGGCATGTTTCTCGTCACGCCTGACGGCATCATCGTTGTCGACCCTACAAATCCGGGGCTGTCCGCATGGCTCAAGGACGAGCTCGATAGCCGCTTCGGGCTACCAGTCAAGTACGTGATCTATAGCCACAGCCACAACGACCATGCGGCTGGCGGCGAGGTGTTCGCGGATACCGCAACGTTCATCGGCCACGAGAACATGCGCGCCAATCTGCGCAAACCGCCGGCCGACGCGCCGCTGCTGCCACGCGAGCGACTCTGGGACGCGAACGGCAACGGCCGGATCGAGTACGAAGAAGGCAACCGCTACGCGCAAATGGCGTTCGACATCATGAGCGTCGACCAAAGCGACAGCGTGACGCGCTCGGACATTTGGGAATCGCGCTTCGGCAACCGCCTGCTCGGGAGGATTGTGCCGCCGGACATTACTTTCGCCGAGCAGATGACCGTCACGCTCGGCGGCAAGTCCGTGGAGCTCCACTATGCCGGTTTCGGCCATACCGACGATACGGCAGTCGTGCTGTTTCCGGACGAGCGCACGATCTATGTCGTCGATGCATTGACGCCTGACCGCCTACCCTTCGAGGATCTCGACGGCACGTTTCTGCCGGAATGGCTACAGTGGCTTCGCTACGTCGACGCGCTCGATTTCGACATCATCTCGCCGGGCCACGAAGACGTCGGCACGAAGGCAGACCTCACCGAGCAAATCAATTACATGCGCGATCTGATCGACGGCGTGCGTGCCGGCATCGACGCAGGGTTATCGAAGCAAGAACTCGTCGACAGCCTACCGCTAGCGGAGTACTCGCACATGCGCCAGTTCGACAACTGGCGCGCGCAGAACATATTGGGTGCTTACGAGATCCTGATCTCGAATGAGCGCTGACGTTCGCACCGGCGCTGTTATTACGACCCTACTCGGACCCCGCACGCCGTAGTGGCCGAGTTTTTCTCCGATCCGGCGTTCATCGTCGTCGCGATTGTCGCGGTGCTGATCACCGGGATCTCGAAGGGCGGATTCGGCGGTATGGCGCTGCTCGCCGTGCCATTGATGTCGCTGGTGATTCCGCCGATTCAGGCGGCCGGCATCATGCTGCCGATTATGATTCCGATGGACGTCATGAGCGTCTGGATGTACCGGCGCTCGTGGGACAAGCGCAATCTCACCGTGCTGATCCCGGCAGCGATCATCGGCATCACGATCGGCGGCCTGACGGCTCGCTGGGTCAACGACGACATCGTGCGACTGATCGTCGGCGTCATTGCCGTGACGTTTATCACGCATCGTTGGCTCGGTATGCGGCGACGATCCGGGCAGCAGGACACTAAGCGCGAGCCGCCGAATCGTGCTCTCGGCGTGTTCTGGGGGGCGTGCTCGGGGTTTACGAGCTTTCTCGCGCATGCAGGCTCGCCGCCATATCAAGTTTACGTGTTGCCACAGCGCTTACCGAAGGAGATCTACGCAGGCACGAGCGTGATCTTTTTCGCGACGGCGAATGCAATCAAGCTGATTCCGTACAGCATGCTCGGGCAATTCTCGCCGAGCAACCTGTCGGTATCGGCAGCGCTGTTGCCGCTAGTTCCGGTCGGCGTGCTGATCGGCCGCTGGCTGAACCGACGTCTGCGCGAGGACATCTTCTACGCGATCGTCATGACCGCAATATTCCTCGTCGGAGTGAAACTGATTTGGGATGGCCTGAACAACGTGCTGTAGCGCCGCACGGACTCGCGACGAAACTGCTGGCTCTACTCGATCAGTTCTTCGAGGTCGCTCGGCGACGCGATGAAACGCTGCGCGCCGGCGTCCTCGAGCTCGTCGCGCGATCCATAGCCGTAGAGCACGCCAACCGAGCCGATGCCGTTCGCATGGGCGCCGAGTATGTCGTGGCTCCGGTCGCCGATCATCAGGGCCGCAGCCGCTGACACGCCCGTCTGCTCGAGCGCGAATGCAAGAAGATCGTGCTTTCTGACGCGCTGACCGTCCAACGTCGGGCCGAATATTCGCTCGAACCATTGCGCCAGATCGAAATGCTCGATGATTTTCTGCGCATACACTTCGGGCTTACTCGTCGCGACGTACAGCGTGAGGCCAGCCGACGTTAGACTGCGGAGCGCCTCGGGCACGCCTTGATAAACTGCGTTCTCGCACCAGCCGACATCGGAGAATCGCTCTCGATAATGCTCTAGCGCGATTCGGGCTGCAGCATTGTCGCCGAGCATGTGCTCGAAGCTCTCCAACAGCGGCGGGCCGATACACCACGTCAGCTCATCTGCGGACGGGACCTCAACGCAGAGCTGCTCCAACGCGTATTGAATGCAGCGCGTGATGCCCGCCTTCGGATCGGTCAGCGTGCCGTCGAGGTCGAGGAAGACGCTGGCCGTTTCAATCATCGGCCGGGCTATCTGCCGCCCTATGCGAATCGCGGCAGCAGCCTAACAACGTTCTCACGATTGATGGCCCGAAGGTCGGCCTCGTTAAATAAACCGGTCTCATCGAGTGCCCTGGCGACGTCCGCACTCGAGTCTCCCGGTGGGAAGTCTGTGCCGAACACGATGCGCGTCGTGGCGACGAGCTCCAGCAGCGATACCATGGCGCCCCGATTGGCGGCACCCGCAGTATCGTAGTAGAACTTTCTGAGCTCACTCGTGAATCCGTCGGGGAGCTCATCCCTTGCGTTGGCCGCAGCGTTCTCTATACGGCCTGCGAGAAACGGCACGGTGCCGCCAGCGTGAGACCAGATGAAACGGATATTCGGAAACCGGACGGCATCGCCGCTGAACGCAATGCCCATGATCGCGCGCGTGGTGTCGGTGCCATACTCGAGCCTCGAGGGGTGCGCCGCGGGCGCGTACGGGAGGTTCCTGCAACAATCGGCAGCGGTTGGATGCACGGTGACGACCGCTCGACGTCGATCGAGCTCTTCCATGACAGGCCTGAACGCGGAATCTCCCAGCCATACGTCGTTGTAGCTGGTAAAAAGCCCGATCCCGTCGACACCAAGGGTGTCGTAAGCGTAGGCGATCTCCTCGAGGCTTGCGTCGACGTCCGGCAACGGTACGGCGGCAAAGAGCCCAAAACGCGTTGGGTGCGCTTGCACGAGCTCGGCGCCGTACTCGTTGCAGGCGCGCGCCAAGCGGCGCGTCTGCGCGCCATCGCCGAACCAGAGTCCGGGGTTGGTAATCGAAATCACGGACGCCGCGACGCCACCCTGATCCATGTCCTCGATCGAATGCTCCGGCCGCCACGTGGTATTCGCCGGATTCAGCAGTGGGCGACCTCTAACGTCGGTGACCCACGCCGGCGGCGCAAAGTGGTGGTGCACGTCGATTCGACGTGGATTGTCGATCGCTTGGGCCTGTACCGCGGAAGGAAGGCGGGCAGCAAGAGCCGTTGCCAATGCCGAGCCAATGAACTTCCGTCGGTCAAACGTGGACATCGTTGATTCTCCAGATTTCGTGAGCTGTCAAGAACATCATGTAGCGTCCTCTTGCTTCCACACGATAGCCAACATCGCATAGAAATACATCCCGCATCCGCCATCAGGTAGTACTCGCCGAAGCTGGTGTCCTCAAAATAAGTGGTATCGCATGCGTCACTTCCTCCTGTCCGTGATCTGAGAGCAGGACGAGCGTCTGCCCGGTTGCGCGTTGCAGCGCCGTTGCTTCCTTGCCGGTATCGAGACTGACCTGCCAGACCCGATTTTAATGCGGGAAGACACCGCTGATCATCGTGGGCACCAGTTCGGTAGTCGGCAGAGTTCGTACTTCGACCCACCGATAGCCTCTGAGCAGAGATGCGATTGTAGGCGTGACCTCGTCCGAAATGCGGCGTTTGTCCAATCCGGGTACGTAGCAGACGACGAGTCTGCTATCGGTTCCTGGTATCTGTATCGCCTCCGGGGGGAGCCTGGCTACGTCGGAAATAGGCTTGCAGTCGGGCGAGATCTGAGCTGCGCTATGCGCAACGGCCCAAGTCGCTGGTGGGCCGCTGGTCTCGATCGCCAAAACACAAGCGGCGCCAGTATAGGCGAATCTCTCGAGCATTGTTGCCAGCCGGACGTCGCGGCGTGATGCGAAACTAACGATAGCTTAGTTATCATGCATTCTATGCCTGCGGACGATCGTCCCACCGATAGCCGATTTCGCGCTGGATCGATGATCGTCTCAGCGAATTGCAAGGGATCCGCCGCGGGAATCCATGTGCTGGCAGCAGCGCGCCTCGAATTGGGCTATGCGTCAGGCAAAATACGTCATGTCAATCATTTTTCCCGCAGCGCTTGGGATTGCCGTTTGGCTTGGCGATTATCGATGAATCCCACGAATGAGGCGAAAGTTTTGGACACCCGCTTTCCTGCGATGATCATTCCTCGGCAGCGCCGTTCTTGACTGAGTTGAAGCAAAGGCCGAACGCGCAGCTCTTTCTTCTGGCGAGGCTAGTAGTTGCCGCTACGCTGCTTGGGGCGATGTTCTTCTTCGCTCCTGTCGATCAGTTACTCAGCGCATTCTCGTCTATGGCTGCCCCGGCTCTTGGCGCGGCCGTAGTTGCAGGCCTCCTGGTGCAACTCAGCGCTGCGTTGCGCGTTCGCCAGTTGCTACTGGCACAGGGGCTCGACTTCACGGTCACTCAAGTTCTGGCGGTCAACTTGGGCACCAGCTTTTACGGCCTCGTTCTTCCGGGAGGGAACCTTGCCGGGATCATCGTGCGGCTCTATCGGTTCGGCAGACAGAAGGCCAACTACAGTGGTGCAGTGGTAATGCTCATATTCGACCGGCTGCTCGCGACCGGCTCGATGTGTGCGGTTGGCTCACTGGCATGGCTGATGGAATGGCCGCTGGCCAGTTGGCCCGCGTTCGCCCTGATGCTTGCGGGCCTGCTGATCACGCTGGCGGGTCCGCTCGCTCTGTCCGCAGACCTACTACGGACAGAATACGTCGACAGGTTGTCGAGCCGAAGGCTGGGGAACACCGTGAAGAATCTCGTGGTGGCTTTGCGCCTGGCACGGGCGCTTCCTCGAAAGGCGCTCATTCGCGTTTCGATACTCGCATTGGCAGGACAACTCCTCGGAACGCTAGTCTACTGGCTCGTCGCAGATGCCGCGCAGATCGAAATTCCGGTGATGACGATGATGTGGGTGCGTTCTGCGGCACTATTGTTGGCGATCGTCCCAGTTAGCGTCGCGGGCCTCGGCGTCCGAGAGGGTGCATTCGCGATATTGCTTTCTGCCTACGGCGTGAGTGGAGGAGACGCAGTGGCGATCGCGTTAACAGGCTTTGCCTTTACGACGGTTCTCGCAGCGCTTCTAGGCGGCACGCTCGAAGCTTGGCAGATGAGCCGGCCACAGGAGCGAGCATGAGTGCTATGCGACGCGTTCTCTGACCCTCCGGCTAACGCTAGCCTTTTCGCCCGGCCTAGATTCACCGACGCCATTGCCGTCTCAGGCCTATCGGACAGTCGTTAATTAACACCTCTAAAGCGGTTGACTGACCGAGGTCTCACCCATTACGAGTTGTTGACGGTTCGGCGCGCGAACCTCTACAGTGTTCTCTCAAAACTGGGATCCAACATTAAGCAGCGACAATACGATAGCGACTGCGCTGACCCATTCAGCGATGCTCGCCCAGTCGGATAACTTCTTACTCGACGACGTTTCTCCGTCGAATATTCCCGCAAGGCAAAATCAACTCCGTGCCACGGGCGGCAAACAGCCGGCAACAAACCTAGCGCCGATGCATGGTATGCAATAGCGATCTTCTATCGGGCGCCCGGATTTCGCCACGACACCTTCAAAATCTCAGCGCGTTATCGACCTCACGGTCTATCTCATGTCTCCAACATTTGCCATATCGCCAACTTGCCAGGCTGCCATAAACTTGAGCTCCGCCAGTCGACGGTACGGTAATCGAGTCGATTCCCGTTCTCGGCCATGCGGTGCTGTCGATCGATATTCTCGAGTTCTCGGTTACCTCGCGCACGGTTATCTTCGCATCAGTTCCATCTGCATATCGCACACTCAATTCCATGCCCAGCCAGAGCGTCAAAGCATTCAGCTCACTCGGCTGAACATTGGTGAACGTCCTGCCCGAGGTGAGCGACAACGAGCATTGCAGCCGCGATCACCAGAGCAACCATCCCTGGCCTACACCGGTTACTGAGACCGTAACTTCGGTGCTTCCGCACGCCGTGGCCACGAAGTAGAAACTGTTTAAGAAACGTATGCATCTCTATTGTCCAGTAGACGTCGTTGCCCACTCCTCGCCGCCTGCTAGATTCCGAAAACTTATCACTAAACAGTCCGCGTTGCAGCGAGGACTCAATACCTGTCGATGCTAACTATCTCTCCCGAAAGCGGCGACTGCACGTGGGACGGCGGCGCCTTCCTATCTGCAAATCCGCGCATCATCACGGTATAGTCGCGGAATCAAATCAACTGCGCCACGCATTGAATGGCCGATCGCACGAGGTAACCGATGCTCAAGAACACACTATCTCTAGCTCTGTTGATCGGCAGCACCTTCACGCTGATCCAGCCTGCACGGGCTCAGCAATACCAAGGCCTCGGCTCGGGCGAAGACCTGCCACGCCACGAGTTGACTCACCTGACCGGCGACCTTTATCGATTCAGGCAGGTCCGAGATTTCGGCCTGGTCGCGGTCACAGCAGACGGGATCATCGTCGTGGATCCTATGAATACCGAGATGGCCACGTGGCTCAAGGCAGAGCTCGACGAGCGTTTCGGCGTCCCGGTCAAGTACGTCATCTACAGTCATCACCACAACGACCACGCAAGCGGTGGTGAGGTCTTCGCCGATACAGCCACATTCGTTGGCCACGAGAACATGCTCAAGAACATGCAAATGCCTGCAGCCGACGCGCCCCTGAACCCGCGCCAGCGACTTTGGGATGCAAATGGCGACGGCCTGATACAGCTCGATGAAGCCGTCGGAACATCGCACCACGGCGAGTTCGATGCGTTGGACACGAACAGGGACGGA
>JAHEEN010000151.1 GCA_024640685.1 Rhodospirillaceae bacterium | reverse complement strand
GCACCGATCAGCTATGAGCGCGCTGCACGTTACTATCGCGATGCGGCAGAGGCACTCGAGCGGGGTCGGCGCGTTGACGGAATCCGCGAGGACGTCGCGCAAGCCCTCAGTTACTTCGAGGCCGCGCTCGAAGCAAGCGAGATCGCTCGTGTGACGCTGCGTGATGCGATCGCTGCGCGCGACGATGCTATTGCTGCGGATTCGGCGAATTACGCCGAGCGCGAATGGCAACGTGCCGAGGGGACGTTTGCCGAGGCGACTCGGCGCTTGGAAAACGGCACGTTGAACCGCGCCCGTCTCTCCGGTAACGAGGCCGAAGCGCAATATCGAACGGCCGAGCTCACCGCTATCGAGAACAACTATTTGAGCGGCGCGCGTCTGCGCATCGAGCTGGCCGAAGACCAACGGGTCGAGCGTTATGCGCCGATCACGCTGAATAGGGCACGCTCGCTGCTCGCAGAAGCCGAGGGCGGATTGCGTGCCGACCGTTACGATACCGATTCTCCGCGGACGCTAGCGCGCGAGGCCAACTACGAGGCGAGTCACGCAATCTATTTGACGAGCCGCATTCGCGCGATGCTCGACCGCGAGGTCACGGCCGAGGAACTGTTGCTCGAAGCCGAGCGGCCACTGGCGTCCGTTGCCGGTGAGCTCGACATCGTCGCGGAGTTCGACGAGGGCTTCGAGCCGCCGGCTGCCGAGATCTTGACTGCAGTTCAGGATCTTCGCGGCGAGAGCGAGGCGCTCGCGCAGCGCGACGAGCTGATCGCCGTATTGCAGAACGAGCTTGCGAGCCTCGAGGTACGGCTTGGCGACGTCTCCGAGCAGCGCCAGATTCAAGAACAGATCCAGGCGCGCTTCGAGCAGGTCGACGCAGTGTTTACGCGAGACGAGGCGCAAGTTTTACGCCGTGGCAACGACGTCATCATCAGAATGGGGCTCAATTTCGAGGTCGGCAGCGCCCAGATCAGCCCGCAGTACTTTCAGTTGCTGCGCAAGATTCAGGCTGCAATCGACGTCTTCCCGGGCAGCCGTGTGGAGATTCAGGGTCACACGGACGCATTCGGCAACGACGCGGACAACATGGCGCTGTCCGAGCGCCGTGCGCTTGCGGTTCAGCAGTATCTGTTAACGAACTTGCAGACGAGTGCCGTAACCGTCGATGCGGTCGGCTACGGTGAGACGCTGCCGCTTGCGAACAACGAGACCCCCGAGGGACGGCGCCGCAACCGCCGCATCGATCTGACAATCGAGCCGAACATCGATGCGCTGATCGCGACGATCAATACGAACTGACCGTTAGACGGATCGAGCGAAATCAGCGTCGCCGGCGCTGACTTCGCTCGTCACCGTGTCGCCTATGCCTGCTCGGTCGCCGCGACGCGTCCTCGCCACAGCCCATCGCGGCTGAACGAGCGCCATGCCCATGGCAGCCAGCGCAACAGCGCGAAGCTCAACCACAGCGCCCATGCGAGCATCGCCGCGCGGTAGAACCACATCGAGACCGAGATCGCCCCGGCGTTCGGCGTAATGCCGTCGGTGCGATCGGCAAACCAAGCGAGCGGGCCGCCGCCGACCGGCGAGACAATGTGCATGTCGGGCGCGCCGAGCAGCCCAGCCGGAATCGCGGCAACCAACGAGACAAGTGCGACGAAGCTCAACAGGCCAAGGCCAAACTGCGCGGCATTGAACGCACGGTCGGATAGTGCGGCGTGAGTCGTCGCGCGCCAACTCGTTGCGAAGGCCCAAACCGCGAACAGCAACAATGTCGGCCACGCGAACGTCGATAGACCCAGCCCGAGCAACAACCATTCGTGGGTGCGCAGCGGGCTCAGGGTCAATCGTCCGAGCGCAACGGCCGCGAGCGCAAAAACGATCAGCTGCGACCAATAGAGCACGGCCGAACCGACCGTCGGGCCGAAACTCGACAGCACCCATCGATCCTGCGGCAGCGACAGCGTCACCGTTAGATTGCTGACGCCTGCGCCGAGGTCGACCGGATCGAGCGCCGTCGTCAGCCCGACGTCACGTGCAATTCGCCAGACGATCTCGACGTTGTGCTCGCCAGTCGTCACTGGCAACTCGAGCGCACGTCCGTCGAGCCTGAGAGCGACCGGCTGGCCGTCCATCGTGACGCCGTCGAGCTCGGCGTTGTCTGGCAACGTGACGATGTGTTGCTCGGCGCGCGTGCTGCGGTATGTGAATCGCAATGTCGCGCGCGTCAGACGTTGCCCGACGTCAGCGTCGTAGTTGACCGAATCAATCGCAATCGTGTCGCCGCTCGCCGGGTCCGGTTGTGATAGCGCTAGCGCCAACGACTCGCCGGGGCGCGGCGAATAGTCGAATGCAAACGCGCCGTTCGGGTCCGGCGTACGCGGAACGCCGGCGATCTCCGCATGCCACAGCGGCCCGATTGCGATCAGCCAGCGTTCGGTCCACGGCCCGTCTTCGGCTGCGGTCAGCGTGAGGCTCGTGACGTCGGGCAATCGCGACGTCCATGC
Organism: Rhodospirillaceae bacterium; assembly: GCA_024640685.1. Classification (GTDB taxonomy): domain Bacteria; phylum Pseudomonadota; class Gammaproteobacteria; order Steroidobacterales; family Rariloculaceae; genus JAHEEM01. Next base: position 5,202 of record JAHEEN010000151.1, on the reverse strand, counting down.
GACTGCGTTCTGGCCCGCGGCAAATGCAGCCGTTGCGATGCCACCAGCGACCTCGATGTCGGATGTCAGCACGGCCTCGTCGTCGAGCAGCGGAACTTGAACCGAGAATGCCGTGTCGCGAGGCGCGACGCGCTCGACGCGTGTTTGCACGCTCCACTCGAGGCCCATCTCGAGTACGCGTGTCACGCGCACGTACGGCTGGAATTCGGACGTACCCAGCGTCTCGTCATCGGCGTCTTGCTGCTCGCGAACCAGCTCGAGCGCACCCGACAGCAGCCGGCCGTCCGTGATGCCCGTGACGTCCCAACCGGGCGTATCGACGGCAACCACACGCGGTCGCAGAGGGAACGGTATCGTGACCGTCGTTGCCGCCGGCAGCGGGCCGGCCAAGCGCACGTCATGGACGCCGGCAGCAAGCGCGAGCCAATAGCGGCCTTCGGGATCGACGTAGAGCTCGTTCGTCGCGACGCCATCGACGTCGATCGCCGTTGCACGCCAGCCGCGCAAATCGCCAGGCAAGGGTGCGGCGACCGGCGCTTGGTTTGCGAATTCGAGAACGATTTCCAGATCGCTACCGACAATCGTTGCGTCGGCTGCCGTGAGCTCGGCGCAACGCGGATGACACGGCGCGGGTTCCGTCAGGCGCGCCTTGAGCTCCTCGAGCAACGCGGGTGTCGGGAACTCGCTGACCGCTTGCGCGTGAGCCGGCTGCGGTGCCGACAAGCCAGCGACAACGATTGCGGCGAGCGCCGGCGCGGCTGCGCGTACCAAGTTCGCTGGTACGCGAACCACCGGCCGCGCCAGTAGCAGTAACAGGCCGAGCGCTGCTGCAACACTTGCGACGCGCCACATCGCCGTGGCCCAGCGGCCGAAGACCATGAGGCGGAACGACTGATCGGAATCGACCGGACTCGTCCAGCTGAGCGTCGCGCGCGTCCATGACCAGTCAGGCAGGCCCGGACCCGTCTGCAGCAACGCGCCGGGTAGAAAGCGCGGTAGGTCGGATTCGCGACGGACCTCCCCGAAGCCAACTGCGTCGAGCGTCGCCGGCGCTGAAGACCGCGCGACGGACTCCAACAGCATCGCTTCCTCCGGCGCGGCTGCCTGCTCCATCGCGAGCGTTTGCAGCACGCGGCCGTCGCCGACGCCGCGGCCTAGCACCGAGCGCTCGAGCTGCGGATAGATGGCCGTGCTGAGCTGACCTACCGTGAACGGCAGCAACATCAGCGCCAGCACGGCGAGGCTCGCATTGCGGTACAGCGTCGTTGCGCGCCGCAGCCGGCCCTCGGGCGCGACGCGCAGCAACGCGATTGCAACGAGCACGTTGAGCCAAACCCATCGCGGTGCGAACGGCTCGTGCATGACGAGGACCATCATGGCGCCTGCAAGAATCCCGGCGCGGACGCCGAGCAGCCGCCAGCTTGCGGTCGCGACGATCAATGCGAGAAACAGATCGAGCAGGCGCCAGCTGTTGAGCCAGGCGCCGGTCACGGCGTCGGCGCCCGGTGCCGCGAGCAGCCTGCGTCCAGGCGGCAAATGCAGTGTCGTGCGCACCGTATCGAATGCATCGCGATAGCCGGTCACGGGCACGGCGCCGCGCTCGTCGAGCCGCGCGGTCGTCGCAAGCGCCAACGACGTGTCCCTGACTTCGACGCCCTGCACGCCTGGTTCTCCGAGCGTCGTGATCAGAAGATTGTTGTCGCCGCCTGGGTTCGTCAGATCGCGCGTCGCCATCGTCATCGTGTACGGCGCCGCCATGTCCAGCCGCCAGCCCGAGCTGACGTCGCCGGTGATCCGATCGAGTGCCGTGAACCCGGTGCCGGAGAAGTCGAGCCAAAGCTGGCGCACGAGCGAGTAACGGTTTGGCTCGTCGGCGTCGTTGCGGCTGCGCTCGACGAGGTTCAGCGTCGTTTCTGCAACGACTCGGTAGCTCGGATACGCGCGCCAGTCGCCGGGCACTTCGCTCGCGCCGCTGTCGATCGGTTCGGCGCCTTCGAGCACGGCAATACGCAACGACGTGTCGCCAGCGTAGCTCCAAACCTCCTCGGCCGGCCACGGCGCGACGGCGGCGCCGAGATCGATCGTCTGCGGCACGGTTGTCGCATGGCTCGCGATGCGCAGCGTCCAATCGCCCGGGCGCACCTGTACGCGCAGTGTGCCCGCTGCATCGAGCTGTGCCGGCAGCGCCGACTGCAGTGCTTCGGCGACAAAGGCGGGCAGCAACGCGCCGTCGAGCGCGATCTCGCGACTGGCGCCTGCGACGTCGAGCTGAATCTCCGTAATGCCGCGGACCGGCAAGCCGTCGGCCAGCAACCGATAGACGGACACGGTCAGGCGATCCTCCTCGACGGCGGCTTGCGGCTCCCGACCGAGCCATACCGCGCCGCGCTCGATGTCGGGGCGGGCGACGTTCTGACCGTCGAGCGTCAAATCCACGAGACCGACCTCGACGGGTATCGCGATCGATGCCGGGCGCTCGGTCCATGCGAGCGTGCCCGCGATCGCGACGGTGCCAGCCGGTACTCGTATCGCCGGGCGTCCGTTACGCTCGACGACGGCCGCCGGCGCGTCGTCTAGCGTGACGTCGGCCGGCCAGATTTGCGCATCGCCGGGCAGAAGGACCCAATCTTCGGCAGCGACGCGCCAGGTCTGCCGAAACTCGGCACCGCCGGCGTCGACATCGAGCGCTAACGCGCCCGGCCACGCGCAAACGTGCGCTTGGCGGTCGCCAGGCATCCGGCCCGACAGCAACGGACAGGTGCGGTACTCCTCACCGTACAGAACCCAGTCGCGCCACGGCGCGAGTGCGTCCGGCACGCCGGGCTGCGCAAGACCCGGGTCGCTGACTACGATGACCCAAAGCGTCGCTAAAGCAGTTAGAAATCCGCGCGTATTCATCGCAGGCCTCGCTGATCCGTGAATGCCACGCTATAAACGTGCGCGCGGCGCGAGTGGGGTTAACCGCCCTGTTGCCCGCTCGAATCTACGCGTGGCTTCTAGCGGCCGCAAGCGCGCGGAAATATAAAAAAAACGGCGCCTCGAATGAGGCGCCGCGTAGTCGATGACATTTAAATCGATGGAGGGTTAGCTACCGAAGCGTGCCGAGAACTCGATTCCCCAGGTGTCGGGTGCGGCATAGCCGACTTCCCAGACACCGGATCGGCCAGCGCCGCAGAGGTTGATGATGCGCTCGTCGGTGATGTTGTAGCCGAACAGAGACGCTTGCCAGTTGCCCTGCGGCGGCTCATACGTCGCGCGAACGCGCCACTTGGAGAAACCTTCCTGCAGGCACTGTGACGAGTTCTGGCCGACGACTGACTGGTCCCAGTCGTACTCGTCCTGGATGTACACGCCGAGCTGGGGCCGGATCGTGCCGCCGTTGGATAGCTGGAACTCATGCTCGATGAACGCGTTGATCGTCCAGTCGGGCGTCCGGGCCAGAATTGCATTGTCAGAGCCGTCGACAGTGACGGTGGTTCCGAGGTCCTCGTCGAACGTCACGTACTGAAACGAGCTGTACTCCTGTTCGAGAATACCGAAGTCCAGAGAGAAAAAGCCGCCGTCCCATGGCACCGCTCTAATCTCGAGCTCGATGCCCGAGATATCGACGTCCGAAACGTTTTGCGTTAGCTCGACGTTCTGGTCCGGGCCGAACGCGCCGCTCGAGTTGTCAAGCGCGATCTCTTCTTGCTTGTCGGTGTACTTCATGAAGAACACGTCCGCGGCCATTTGCAGACGGCCATCCCACAGCGAGCCCTTGAAGCCGACCTCGTAGTTCGTCACGTACTCGGGCCCGAAGGCTTTCAACGGCGCGAACTCGGGGACGAGATTGACGTTGAGCTCGTCGTTGAATGCACCCGTGAGGTAGCCCTCGGAGATCGTGAAGTAGACGATGCCGCTGTCGATCGTATCGCCGCCTGCCAAGTTACGCGTCAGGCTGATCGTCGGCGTGAACTCGTCGTAGGTTGCGCGCTCGTTGTTGTAGACGCCGTTGTCGATCACGGTATCGCGGTTGAAAATGATCGTCGGCGCGCACATCTCGGTCGGCGGCGGGTCTCCGGGCCGGTCGTGGCGACAGGTATTGATGCCGTTCTGATCGGATTGGATCGCGACCTCGACGTTCTCGAGCGTGCGTGTGTCTTCGGTGTAGCGGCCGCCGACCGAAAGCTCCCACGCGTCGCTGATCGCGTAGTTGAAATGCGCATAGATTGCTTTCGATTTCGCCGTCACGTAGTCGTTGTTGGCGTTGATGCCGTCGAACTCGGTGCCCGGCAGACGCTCGAAGATGTCCTGGCCGTTGAGCTCACAGAAGATGTTGTCATCGGGCAAACCGTTGATCGTGTCGGCGACTGGATCGTAGGCTGCCTGCCAATCGCTCAGGCACGTGCGGTCGCCCGCCTTGCTGACGTCGTCGAGCCAATAGAAGCCCGCCGTCATATTGAGGCGATCGTTGATATCGGCGTTGAACAACGTCTCGAATTCGTTTGACACGCGGTTCTGGCCGCGCGCGCCGAACGGGCTCATGCCGACGCCGTCGATCTTGAACTCCGTGAAGTCGCGATCCTGCAGATAGCGATACTCGTTGTAGCGCCGCGAACCCTTGATCTGCCAGTTGAAGTTGTCGAACGGACCGATTGCTTCTTGCGTGTCGTAAGTTGCATCGACCGTAATCCACTCGTTGTCGACGTAGGACTTCGTGTCGAAGTCCTGCGACGTCACGAAGTCGCCTTGTGCGCGCGACGTCTCGCAAGACTCCATTGCGGCAATTGTCGTGCCGCGGCCGAGGAACTCGACGCGGCCAATATCGTTGAAGTTGCCGCCCCAGGCGCCGGCGCCATCGTCGAACGGGCCCGGCAGGCCTGAGGTGTCCTGACCGTCGGCCTCGAGTGCCGCGATCAAGTCCGCATCCGGATAGGCGTAGCAAGAGTTGCCGCGATCGTCGTCGCGGTCGTACATCAAGTTGACGCGCGTGTCGATCGTCCAGTTGTCGGTCGGCTCCCAGCGCAGGGCTGCGCCGAAGTTCTGCGTCTCTTCGCCACCGGTGTCCTCGTCTAGGAAGCGGTTGTACCAATAGCCGTCGTAGCTCTCGTAGCCGACGTTGAAGCGCGCAAACAGATTGTCGGTGATCGGCGTGTTGACCATTCCACGCGCATCCGCGCGACCGTAGTTGCCGGCTCGCACCGTGAACTCCGACGCGAATTC
>JAHEEN010000002.1:75823-80939 GCA_024640685.1 Rhodospirillaceae bacterium | reverse complement strand
TAACCGCTCGAGCCCTCCGACTCGGCAGCCTCCCGGGCGCGCTCGATGATAAGAGGAGGCATTCCGGCGAGCTCTGCTTCGTCGCTGACAGGCCGACGAAACGCGTCGGTCGCATCCATGAGGTTTTGCTCGAAACGCGCCTGGGCTGCGGCAAGGTCGCGACTGACTGCGCCGAATCTCTGACGCCTAGGACCGTCGAGGTCGACGCCTGCGAGTCGAAAGTCACGCAGCGCGTTGTCGACCAGCTTGCGCCCGGGCGCCGTCGGAATCTCGCCGCGACGTTTGATGTACTCGAAGCCGCGGTAGAGCCGCTCGTTTTGACCGACCTCGATCCAGAAATCCGTGATCTGCTGAAGGCCGTCGTTGTAGGCATCCCGCAACGCCGGTGTCGACACGACGGCATTGAGGTGTAAGACAGGCCCCCAGACGCGCTGGACGACGGTCTGGACGTATTCGAGATCGAGCGCCCCGCTGAATTCAAATTGTTCTGCGGCGTCGAGTCGTGCGATCTGCGCGCGCTGCGTGGCCAAGGTCTGCTCGATGGCAGGTGCGACATGCTCGGGGCGAATCGCGCCATAGTCGGGCAGGCCCTGCCGCACCAGTAGAGGGTTGCTGGGATCGGTGGCGGTCATGCGGTAACGCAAACGCAGTAAGAAACGATGTTGAATGGTACACGATGCGCGGGCTCGGACGATCGACCTCGAAACGCATACGTCCGATGCACGAGGACTGCTTCGGTAACCTGGTAAAGTGCGCGTTCGTTGAGCCCGGAGGAGCGACTTGAACGAGTACGACTACATCGTCATCGGCGGCGGCAGCGGTGGCCTGGCGTCTGCCCAGCGCGCCGCGGAGTATGGTGCTCGCGTGCTCGTTTTCGAGGATGCGCGTCTTGGCGGCACGTGCGTCAATGTCGGTTGTGTGCCGAAGAAAGTGATGTGGACCGCAGCGCAGCTCGCGCATGCGCTCGAGGAATCGCGCGACTACGGCTTCGATGTCACGGTCAACAGCCACGACTGGCCGGGACTGTGTGTAGCGCGTGACGCCTACGTCGAGTTTCTGAACGGTATCTACGCGCGCAATTTGGATCGGCGCGGTGTCGACTTCGTTGCCGCGCGCGCAGAGGTCGAGTCCGAGGGCGTCGTCAAAGACTCGAGCGGCCAACGCTACACCGCAAAGCACGTGTTGATCGCAACTGGAGGCTATCCGCGCGTTCCTGAGCTGCCGGGCGCAGAGCTCGGGATCACATCCGATGGCTTCTTCGAGCTGGATCGTCTTCCCGGCGCGGTGGCCGTCGTCGGCAGCGGTTACATCGCCGTCGAGCTCGCGGGCGTATTGCACAGCCTCGGTGCGCGCGTTACGCAAGTCGTTCGTTACGACGCGATGCTGCGATCGTTCGACTCTCTGCTCAGTGAGAAATTGACGGCCGCGCAGCGCTCCCTCGGTGTCGATGTTGTGACTAGTGCGACCCCGGCCGGCGTCGAGTCCATCGATGGGCAGCGCTATGTAGCGCTCGAGGACGGCCGGCGACTCGGCGGCTTCGATACCCTGATCTGGGCGATCGGCCGTGACCCGAACACAAGAGATCTTGGTTTGGATCGAATCGGCGTCGTGACCGACGACGGTGGTTACATCGTCGTCGACAAGTACCAGACGACGTCGGTTCCGAACGTCTATGCGGTCGGTGACGTTACCGGCCGAGCGCAGCTGACGCCCGTTGCGATTGCTGCAGGCAGGCGGCTGTCCGATCGCGTGTTTGGCGGTCGTGAAGATCGATATCTGAGCTACGACGTGATCCCGACCGTCGTCTTCTCGCACCCGCCGATCGGCACGGTGGGTATGTCCGAGCGGGAGGCGCGCGAGAGGTTTCCGGACGAGCCGATCAAGATCTATACGTCGGAGTTTGTGCCGATGTATTACGCACTCAGCGAGCAGCGGCCGAAGACCGCGATGAAGCTCGTGACGGTAGGTAAAGACGAGCGCGTCGTCGGCTGCCACATCATCGGGCCCGGCGCGGACGAGATGCTGCAAGGATTCGCCGTCGCGGTATCGATGGGGGCGCGAAAGACCGATCTCGACGATACGATCGCGATCCATCCGACGAGCGCGGAGGAACTCGTGACGATGCGCTGAACGGCATCTGTCGTGACGCAGCGTCTTGCCTGGCCGCCGGGCGTTCGGCGGACTAGCGTTTCATCTGCTTCAGAATCGGCGCGGTGTCCGGGCGAACGCCGCGCCAGATCTCGAATGACTCGGCTGCCTGCTCGACGAGCATGCCCCAGCCTTGAACGGCCTGCATCGCATTGAGCTCGCGCGCCCATGCGACAAACGGCGTGTCCTTCAGGCTGTATGCCAAGTCATAACAGAAACTGTCGGGTCCGACGCAGCTCTCGGGAAACGGCGGGTCCTCGCCGCGCAGACCAATCGACGTTGCGTTGATGACGAAATCGAACGGCGATTCGGACTCGAGCGCTTCGAACGTCAGCGGCAAGATCCCGTCGGGCGCGCCGAGCTCTTCGATCAGGGCCTCGGCTCGCTCGATCGTGCGATTCGCGAGGACGATCGCCGCGGGTTCTGCGGCGAGCAGCGGCGCGATAATGCCTCGTGCCGCGCCGCCAGCACCGAGAATCAGCACACGCTGGTCGGCGACTGGCTGCTCGAGATTCTCGGTCAAGTCGCGCATGAAGCCGCGACCGTCGGTGTTGTCGCCGCGCAGGTGTCCGTCGGCCGCAATTGTGATCGTGTTGACCGCACGCGCCTGGTTGGCCTCCGGGCCGCAGTCGTTGCAGAGCTCGTAAGCCGCCTGCTTATGAGGAACGGTTATATTAAGGCCTTTTCCGCCCGCGGCGCCGAAGCCTCGAACGGCCGTCTCGAAGTGCTCCGGAGATGCCTCAATGGCTTCGTAGTCGAGCTGTTCTCCGGTCTGCTGCGCGAACAGCTTATGGATCACGGGCGAGCGACTATGCGCAATAGGCTGCCCAACGACTGCATAGCGGTCGATGGTCTCTTCGCTCTCAGTCATCGTGGTCGTGGCTCGCAACGTGATCTCGCCCACAGCCTAGTTTACAGTAGCGGGTCCGCCGGGTTTCGTCCGGTAATAAAGTGCCGTCGAACCCGGTCCGATCTCATGCCCGAAACCAGTGTGAACGATGCGAGAACGCTGCGTTTCGAGCGGCTCGTCGCGCCGTGGCGTGACGATTTGTACCGCTACGCGTTCTGGTTGAGCCGGGACCCGCAGCTTGCTGATGACGTGGTCCAGGAGGCCATGCTACGGGCGTTCAGGTCGCTCGACAGTCTCAAGGAAGAGGCGGTCGTCAAGACTTGGCTTTTGACGATCGTTCGTCGCGAGCACGCCCGGGTCTACGAACGCAAGCGCTTGGAGACACGGGACATCGACGAATTGACCGCGGCCGAGTCCGCGTTGATCGCAACGAGCGACGACTCGGACGTCGAGGACATGCGCCAAGCGATCTTTCGGCTCGCGGACGACTATCGCGAGCCACTCGTGCTGCAGGTCATGATGGGCTTGAGCACGGCAGAGATCGCCGAGGCGTTGGAGATAAAGCAAGGTGCCGTGTTGACGAGACTTCACCGGGCAAGGAAGAAGCTCGTCGAGCAAATCGGTGCCGAGCTGGGTGCAATCGAGGATTGACCGGCTATGGAATGCGAAACATTCAGAGAGCGAATCGGCGCCGACCCAGCCGATCTCGACAGTGAATGCGCCGAGCACGAGCGCAGCTGCGTGCCGTGTGCCGCGTACGCTGCCCGCGGACGTGCGTCGGAGCGCCTGATTCACGAAGCGCTGCGGTTCGACGTCGAACGCGTGCGCAAGCCTGCGGTGCCACCGGCCGAGCCAGTGCGTGCTGCGACGCCGCCGAGATGGGCAATTGCCGCATCGGTCGTTGCGGTTGGAATTGCGCTTTGGGTTGGCAGCCGCTTCGTGCCGAACGACGATCCCGTCGAGTTGGCCGCCGCCGTCGAGGAGCACTGGAGCCACGAGCCCGAATCGTGGGTCCGTACAAGCACGCCGGTTGCGAGCAGTGTTTTGGAAGCCGCACTCGGCGACGGCGTTAGCATCGATGCCGAGCGTCTCAATGTCGTTAGCTATGCACGCTTGTGCTTGGTCAATGGGCGGTGGGTCCCACATTTGGTCGTACAGGGTGACGCCGGTCCCGTCATGGTGCTGTTGATGGCGCACGAGCGAGTCGCCGAAGAGATCCCGCTCGACATTCCCGAGGAGGGATTGCGCGGCGTCATCATTCCGGTCGACGACGGCAGCATCGCGATCTTGGGTGACGATGCCGAGTCGCTCGAGAGCATAGAGCAAGACGTCAGCGACGCTATCAGTTGGTCGATATAGCGCGCTGCGTCGGCCGCGTCGGCTACACTAGGACACTACGATCCAACAACCGACTACGCGATCGCGCAGCCGCGGCCCGTCGGCGCGCGCGGTATGTTGAGCCGACACAGTGAGCGAGAGCCGTTGTCCCTGGAGCCTGGGCGTCGATGACGCCTACCAGCGCTACCACGACGAAGAGTGGGGCGTGCCCGTGCGCGACGACGCGAGGCATTTCGAATTCCTGATTCTCGAGAGCGCCCAGGCGGGATTGAGTTGGTCGACGGTGCTGCGTAAGCGCGACGGCTACCGGCGCGCATTCGCGGCTTTCGATGCCGAGCGCGTCGCGCGTTTCAATCGACGCTCGGTCGAGCGGCTCCTCGGCGATGCCGGCATCATCCGCAATCGATTAAAGATCACGGCTGCGATCAACAACGCGAAACGCTTTCTCGACATCCAGCAAGAATTCGGCAGCTTCGACAGTTATGTTTGGCAGTTCGTCGGCGGCAGCCCCATCGTGAACCGCTTCGAGTCGCAGTCGGCCGTGCCCGCGACGAGCCCCGAGTCCGACGCGCTGAGCAAAGACTTGAAGCAGCGCGGTTTCGGCTTCGTCGGCTCGACGATCATCTACGCGCACATGCAGGCGACCGGTCTCGTCAACGATCACATTGTGGGTTGCTACCGGCATGCCGAGTGCGCGCGCCTCGGCGAGGCGATGTCCTAGTCCGAAGCTCCCAGCCAACCATCGGCCGTTAGGACGCATGCGAGCGCCCCCATTACTTT
>JAHEEN010000002.1:0-75723 GCA_024640685.1 Rhodospirillaceae bacterium | reverse complement strand
CGCCATCCCTGGCGCGCGACGCCCCGGCCCCGGGGGTGGTCACACTCGTCCCATCCCGGTGACGCCTAGCTCGGTATTACAGGACAGGCGCCAAGCGTTCAGCTAAGGGGAATCGACGCGCAGCAGTGTCAGGCCGTTCCGGCCGCTCAGCGTATTATGGGAAAGAGCGCCGAGATAGCGCGTCGCAGGATCCAGTGGGCCCCAGCCGATCTCGAGCGCCGTGTGATCGCCGTCGCTGACGCTCGTCGGGAAGACAGCGCTCAAGTTGCCGACGGTATCGTTAACGCCGAACGACCACGCGAATAGTCGGTATCGGGCGCCGGGTCCGGCGATCGTCTCGTCGGTTTCGAATGCGTGGACGAGGATGGCGTAGACGCCGGGCGCCGGCGCGAAAAGGTCGATCTGCTCCTCCGACGTGAACGCGCCACTTTGCGCAATCTGCGAGCATTGGTTGTTAGGGCAATAGAAAACGTAGAGGTCGAGATCGTCGTTGCCGTCGGTTGCGGCGTCGAACAATGCAAAGCGCGCGTAGATCTGATCGGGCGGTAGCTCGATCAAGTGGGTGTTGACGCCGTTGTCCGAACGAAACGAGAACGCATTCGTCGGATCGTCGGCAATCTCGCACGGAATTTCAGCGCCGTCTTGGTCGAGGCAGAAATCCGTCAGTGCTGCGCGCAGGCCATGAGCGTCGGCCCGGTACGCACCGGAGTAACCGAAAGCGACCGGTACCGTTGCGCTGCCGGTCGGCGCGCGAAACGTCAGCTCTCGCGGTGCCCGCAGCGTCGCAGGTCGCACGGCGATCGGGCTAGCGACGCGATGGATGCCGTCCGACCACGCCAGTCGTCCGAAAGCCCAAGTGTCGAGCGCCGCATCGCGACGGTTCAGCCGGACGCTGAACGTAGCCTGCTGGCCGGTATTCAGCGTCATCGTCGACGGCTCGACGACGACGTCGATGCCGGGCGGCGGCATAATCTCAGCGGCATACGTCCCGCTCGGACCGACGTTCGTGACGCGTCGCTCGACGATGTCGCCGCTGATCAGTGCCGCATTGGCGATGGACGGTGTGTTGATGTCTCGCGCGGCTGTCGGAAGGCCGGCGTTGCGCAGCAGCTCGCAGTCGGCCGCGGCAAATGACGGGGTCTCGAGTCCGCAAAGGTAGGCTGCGTAGTCGACCTGACCGGCCTCGAACACGAGTCCCGGATCGACGGCCGCGTTGGCAACGATGTGGCCGGTACCTGCGTCGAAAGGCGTCGCCGGTGTCGCGCCGTCTTCACGCAGCACGTCGTCGACAGCCGTCGTCATCAGCGCCGACTTCAACGCCATTGGTGTCAGCGTCGGATCATGCTCCTTTAGTAGTGCCGCGACGCCGGCCGTTTCGGGCGCGGCCATCGACGTGCCGCTCAGGTACTGATACAGCTCTCCCTTGAGGCCGTTCGCGACGGCTGGCGTGTGGCCGGCGAAAATATCGACACCGGGCGCCGCAACATCAGGCTTCAAGAACTCGGGCTCCGAGCGCGACGGACCGCGCGACGAAAAATCGCCGAGCACTTTGCCGCTGTCCGAGCGCGTCAGAAAGACGCCCTTTGCGAGTTGGATGCGGATCTCCGTATCGGCGAGGAACTCGTCGACAAGCAGCTGGCCATCAGCCGCGGATATCATGACCGCGGGGATCCCCACGCTGCCACTGTCGCCGTTCATCGTAATTGGCCCGCCGGAGTCGTTGTAGACAATCGCCGCGATGGCGCCGGCTTGCTCGACGCGGTTGAGCTTGACCTCGAACGTGCAGCCGCCGCGCACGAGCAATGCGATTCGACCGGACAGCGCGCCGGCGTCTTCCAGTGACTCGCACGCGTCGCGTATCGATCCCTGTAGACCGTTGCCCAATGTGTCTTGACCATCGTCGACGAGAACGACTTCAGCGTCGAGCGGCTCGCGGTCGCGCAGCTGCGGCGTGAAGCTCGCTTCCTTCATCTCGAGTCGCTGCGCGAGTCGCTCGGGCTCGATGATCGAGATCGCTTCGTCGAATCGGTTGCCGGTTTGTGTCGATGCTGCAACCGTCAGCACCCAAGGGGCGCCGGCGGGCGCGCCGATCGTCGCGTCGTTAGGGCCATCGTTGCCGGCGGCGACGACGCTCAAGACACCCGCATCGAGCGCGCTCAACAGTGCGAGGCTGTCGGGCGCATCGAGATTATTGTCGATGTTGCCGACTGAGTAGTTGATGATATCGGCACCGTCGGCGACCGCACCATCGATTGCAGCGACGAGGTCGGACATGCTGCAGCTTGCGCGCGTCTCGCCTGGCTCGAGCCAACAGGCCTTGTACGCCGCAATCCGCGCCCGCGGCGCGATCCCGGCGATATCGCCGACTCGGATACCGAAAAGATCGGCAGAGACCGGGTTGCCGGCAATAGTCGTCGCGATGTGCGTGCCATGACCGTCGACGTCGCGTGGGGACAAGAACTCGCCGGGATCGAGCGGTTTGCGTTCGAGAAAGCCTTCGGCGTAAAAGCGCGCGCCGAGTAGCTTGTTGTTGCAATCGGTTAGAAGGAAGCCGTCACCGGCTTCGCAGTCGCCGTTGAACGCCGTCGCCGGCTGGTACATCAATTGCAGCGGCGGATTGCGCTTGACGGCGCTGCATAGAAAGATGCCGAGCCACGAGGCAACCGACCAATCCGAGCGACAGCGGCTGGGAATCAGCTCCTCGGTATCGGCTAGTGACGGATGGCCGGGCGCAATGCCGCTATCGATGACGGCAACGATTACGTCTTCTCCGCGCAGCTGCAAATCTGCGCGAAGGCCGCCGGTTTGGTCCTCGAGTCCCAAGAAGATGGCGCTGTTGACGGTCTGCAGGCGTCGCTCGGAATCGCGCCAGAGTCGACCGACCGCACCGCTGCGGTAGAGTCGCGATACTTGCTCGGCCGACAATCGGGCTGCAAAGCCATTCAACGCGAATACGTAGCTATGCAGTTTCGCGCCGCCGGCGCCGACTTCGATCAGGAGCCGATCGTGGCTATCCTCGAGGTGCTTCGCGTAGCTCGAGACGGTCGTCGCCGTAGAGTCGAGTTTGGCGCTGAACTGCGGGCGCGTGGCCACGTAGCCGGGCGTGCCGCCAGTGTAGCTTGCAACCGGCGCCGCGTTGAGCTGGACGATGTAGATGTCCTCGCCGGTTTTGACCGGTTGCGCCGGAGACGCGAGCCGCAGAGGTGTCGACGGCGTCGCGTGGCGCTGCGCGTGGGCGGGCAACGCCCCCATGCACGCTATGGCGACCGCGGTCGCCGCCGTCAATTTCGATGTCGAACGCACCATGCCGAGGTCGAGCCCGCCTGCAAGTTATCTTGATTTATCGTGGGCTTATCGCCACGTTCTGCGACGTTATCACATGCACAGCGCGCGCCCAACGCGCCGCTCGGTTAACCGCCTCTCAATAGCTCACCGGTTAGACCGTCGCGAATGGGCGTCGGGCCGGACAAGTCGCCGAGCGCGCCGCCTAGGACGAAGTCAACGTCGGCGCCTAGCTCGCGGCGGACCGACAGTGCCGAGCGCAGCGGTGCGCGCCGCGTGCGGTTTGCGCTCGTCGAGACAAGCGCGCTACCGGTGCGCAGACACAGCGCATGGGCGATCGGATGCGCCGTGACGCGTACGGCCAATGTCTCCCGACCGCCCGTCAGCAACGCCGTTTGCCGAGCCCGCACCGGCAGTACCCACGTTGCAGGTCCCGGCCACGTCGCGAGAATCTCGGCCCGCATCTCGTCTCGGGGTAGCTCGACGAGCTCCTCGACTTGCTCGAGCGACGCAGCAATCAGCGCGAGGCCCTTGCGCCACGATCGCTGCTTGACGGTCAGCAATCGGTCGATTGCGTCGGGATCGCTGTGCACGCAACCGAGCCCGTAGACTCCTTCGGTCGGATAGGCGACGATGCCGCCGGCGGCGAGAACTCGCGCCGCCTGCGCGATGTTTGGACGATGGTAGTTGGGGCTCGTGGCAGGGTTTGCACGCCGTTCGGGCGACATCGCTTGGGCTCTTGCGGCGCTCAGTCGCCTGTCTGCGGTGCGTCCGCATCCGGCTCGGCGGACTTCTTCTTCGTTGAGCGTTTCTTGGACGCCTTCTTTTTCGACGTCTTGGTCTTCTTCTTCGTCTTCTTCTTCGTCTTTTTCTTCGCGCCCTGGCGTGAACGTCGCTCCGGCGCCTTCGCGAGCAGCTCCTGGCAGTCCTCGAGCGTCAACGCAGCCGGTTCCTGGTCCTTCGGAATCTTCGCGTTTTTCTTGCCGTTCGTCACATAGGGGCCGTAGCGGCCGTTCAAAACCTGGATCTCCGCTTCTGGGAAGTCTTGAATCAGGCGATTTGCATCTGCGATTTTCTTCTCTTCAATGAGCTCGAGTGCGCGGTCGAGCTCGATCGTATACGGGTCGTCGCCGCGAATGGAGACAAACTTATTGCCATAGCGCACGTACGGGCCGAATCGACCGATGCTTGCCGATACCGACTCCCCGTCGGCCGTCTCGCCGAGCTTGCGCGGCAGCTTGAACAAGTCGAGCGCCTCGGCGAGTTCGATCTGATCCATTTTTTGGCCGGGCCTGAGACCCGCGAATTGAGGTTTTTCCTCGTCGTCCTTCGTGCCGATCTGCACAAACGTGCCGTAGCGCCCCATGCGTACGCTGACAGGTCGACCGCTCTTCGGATCGTCGCCGAGGATGCGGGCTTGCGACGCTTGCTCGCGCGTGACCGACGATTCCTTGTGCTCGACGAGTGCGTGAAAGTCCTTCCAGAAGTTCTCGAGCAGCGGAATCCACTCTTCCTCGCCGCGCGATACGGCGTCGAGCTCGTCCTCGAGCTGCGCTGTGAACTCATAGTCGACGTACCGCGAGAAATGCTCGGTCAAGAAACGGTTGACGACGCTGCCGACATCGGTCGGGATGAATCGTCTGTTCTCCATCTCGACGTACTCGCGATTGCGCAGCGTCGAGATGATCGACGCATATGTCGACGGCCGGCCGATGCCGTACTCCTCGAGCGCTTTGACGAGCGTCGCCTCGGAGTAACGTGGCGGCGGCTCGGTGAAATGTTGCTCGCTGTTGATCTCGGCGAGCTTCAGTGTGTCGTTCTCGGCCAGCGGCGGAAGAATACGGTCGCGATCGTCCTGCGCGCTGTCGTCCAAGCCCTCCTGATACACGGTCATGAAACCGGGCGTGACAAGGACCGAACCGGTTGCGCGAAACACGGTATCCGCGTCCTTGTGGGCGCCAGCTGCCAAATCGACCCTGACTGTATCGAATACGGCTGGGCTCATTTGCGAGGCAACCGTGCGTCGCCAAATGAGCTCGTAGAGCTTCAGCTGCTCGGCGGTCAGGTGCTGCTTGATCTCGTCTGGCGCGCGCAGCGCCGACGTCGGACGAATCGCTTCGTGCGCCTCCTGCGCGTTCTTGGCTTTCGTCGTGTACTGCCGTGGCTCCTCCGGGAGATTTTCGCTTCCGTAGCGTTTCGCGATCACGTCGCGCAATTCGTCGAGGGCCTCGGCAGCGACCGTGACGGAGTCGGTGCGCATATAAGTAATGAATCCGACGGCGCCGTCGCCGATGTCGATACCTTCGTAAAGCCGTTGCGCGACCATCATCGTCTTCTGCGCGCTGAATCCGAGCTTGCGGGACGCTTCCTGCTGCAGCGTTGATGTCGTGAACGGCGCGGCAGGGTTGCGCCGGCGTTGTCGCTTCTCGACCTGCGCAACGGTCAAGACACCGTCGGCCAACGCCTTGATCGATGCCTCCGCGTCGCGAACGTCACGCTCGTTCGTAAACGTAAACTGCTCGACCTTGCCGCCGCTGTAGGCAACGAGCCTTGCCGTGACTTCGCTGTCCTCGTGCTGCGCAAGCGCGCCGACGGTCCAGTATTCGCGTGGCTTGAACGCCGCAATCTCGTCCTCTCGCTCGACGATCATCCGCAAAGCCGGACTCTGCACGCGCCCCGCGGACAGCCCTCGACGCACTTTCTTCCACAGCAGCGGCGACAGATTGAAGCCGACCAGATAGTCGAGGGCACGCCGCGCCTGCTGCGCATTGACGAGATCCGCGGACAGCTCGCGCGGCGAGTCGATTGCTTCGCGAATCGCGCGTTTCGTGATCTCGTGGAATACGACGCGACTGACGGACTTGTTCTCGAGCAGGCCGCGCTCGCGCAGCACCTCGCAAACGTGCCACGAGATCGCTTCGCCCTCGCGGTCGGGGTCGGTTGCGAGAAACAGATGCGAGGCCTTCTTGAGCTCGCTCGCGATCTTGTCGATGTGCTTCTCGTTCTTCTCTATGAGCTGATACTTCATCGCAAAGTCGTGCTCGGGGTCGACGGCACCTTCCTTCGGAACGAGGTCGCGGACGTGGCCGTAGGATGCGAGGACATGAAAATCCTTGCCGAGATACTTTTCGATGGTGCGCGCTTTAGCCGGCGATTCGACGATGACGAGGTTGCTGCTCATCGGTTCGATTGGAGCAGGGTGGCTACAGAGTTTCGGTCGGCGCCAGGGCGGTCAGCGTATCCAGACATACAGTTTCGAGATCGCGCACGGTCAGCAGAACAGCAACGACGGCGCGACATTCGACGCGGCGGCGCAAGCACGAAGGGGTCAGTTTACCCAGCCCGGATCGTCCGCGAAAACGAGATCCTCCATGCGTGCGTAGGCTTGCTCCTGCCCAGGCTGGCTGAACAAGACCATCATGACGACCCATTTGAGTTGCTCGATGTCGATGTCGCTGCCATCGAGTGCCATCAGGCGATCGATAACGACCTCTCGCTGCGTCGGCGACAGGATTCCGATCTGCTCGAGGTGCAACATGTAGCCACGGCACTGCGGATCGAGACGCTCTTGCTCGAGCGCATCGTAGATTCGCACGGTCGCCGTGCGTGGGATAGGAGCGTCCGCCGTGGTATCGGCAACGTTCAGTCCATCGAGCCAATCCAACGCACGATCGATCTCGCGCTCGCGAAAGCCCGCGCGCTCGAGCTCTTCACGTAACTCGTTCCTGTCCGGCTCCGGCTCATCCTCACTGTCGACGAAGCACTCGAACAGATACATCAGCACGTCGAGTACGGTTTCCTTCATTGATTCCTCTGTGACAGGCGCGCATACCGGCCGCCTGGCAACGCCTCGACGAGCCCTTCTAATTCCAGGACCAGGAGCATGGAGGAAAGCTCTGCCGTCGTCAATCCGACGCGCTCGGCCAACGAGCCGATACCAATCGGCTCGAATCCGAGCGCGTCGAGTAGCTCGCTGTACGGTTGTTGTTCTGTTAAAGAACCGACGCAGCGCTCTGATCGCGCTGACTCGGATGACGGTTGCGTGGCCGTTGCAAGCTGCGGGGCAATCTCGAGCAAGACGTCGACGGCATCGTCGACGAGCTTAGCGCCGTCACGGATCAGCGCGTGACAACCCTTCGCGAGAGGATTGTGAATCGAGCCAGGCACCGCGAAGACTTCACGCCCGAATTCGCCAGCGTAACGCGCGGTAATCAGCGAACCACTCTGACGCGCCGCTTCGATAACGAGCGTGCCGAGCGTCAATCCGGCAATGATCCGATTGCGTTTTGGAAAATGATACGGTCGCGGCGGCGTGCCTGGCGGGAACTCCGAGATCACGAGTCCATGCTCGACAATGTGCGCCGCAAGCTCTGCGTTCGACTGCGGGTAGAGTCTATCGGGCCCGTTGCCGAGCACGGCGATTGTCCCTGCCGTGCCTTTGAGGGCGCCGATATGGCTGGCGGTGTCGATACCTTGCGCGAGACCGCTGGTGATCACCAGACCTCGATCCGACAAATAGTGCGCAAAAGTTTCGGCGGTGTCAGATCCGCCGCGTGTTGGGTTACGGCTGCCGACGATTGCGAGCTGCGGATACGAAAGCATCTCGACGTTCGATCCATCGACCCATAACGCCAGTGGCGCATCGGCGATCTCGGCGAGGTATCGCGGGAACACCGGATCGTCAATTGTCACGAGACGATGGTGCGACTCGTCGAGCCAGCGCTGCCAGCTCTCGATACGACCGTCATCCGGCGTCTCGAGCCGTGCGATCGTCGTTGCATCGACGCCAGCGCTCTCGAGCTTTTCGCGCGGCAGCGAGACGACAGCTTCGGCGTCGCCGAATGCCTCGAGCAGCGGGCGCCAGACCCGTGGACTCGACCCGTCGGCCGCGAGCAATCGCAACCATGCCTCAACGGCCACGGTTCAAGTGAGAGGTTTTGTTGACGGCCGAGCGCCATGCAGGGCTCGGCCGCCGATCGCGGGATGGGTTAGGGGTTGCGAACGATATCCATGACACGGATCTCGCTCTGGGCCTCCATGACGAGGGCATAGCTCATGCGGTCGAAGATACGAAATACCATCATCGTACCAGCCGGTCGATCGGGCAACTGCACTTTCTCCCCGAAGATCCCAGATCCGCCGACCTTGTCGACGACCGTCGCGCCGGCGCGGTAGGCTTGCAGCACGTGGCCGGGCTCCAGTCCATGCCGAGCGCCACGGTTCAGCACGGCGACCTGGTATTGACCGATCATCGACACGCCGTCGACGACAGAGATGATCGTACCGTCGACCTGATCCTCGGGTGCGCGCGGAAAGTAATTGACCGGTGCCTGCGACTCCTCCATCAACAGGTAATCGCCGGTCAGCGTCTCGCGAGCGCTCGCCGTCAACTGCACCGTCGTCGGGTCGCCGGTCGCCGAGACGCGGCCCTCACCGACATAGATGCCTTCGTAGCCGATGACCTCGTTGTCGTCGGGATCGACGAGCTCGTTGCCGAGGTGGACCAGCGAGAACGACGTGCCGGCCGGCGCGTCGGTGCCGCGCACGTAGACATCCTGTCCGGCACTGCTGATGAGTCCGTCGGCGTGAGCGAAGACGTACGGTAGCGTCTCGAGCTGGTCGGATTCGACGACGGTTGGACGCGACAAGAACGCGCGCAGCGTCTCGAACGGAATCGTCGGAATCGCATCCTCGAGAGGCTCGGAGCGAACGCGCGGCGACAGACGAGTCACGCCTGTGCCTGCCGTCGTGCCTCGCTCGACCTGAATGACCGGTTGACCATCGAGATATGCAAGCGACAGCACGTCGCCGGGAAATATGAGGTGCGGATTGGCGACCTGTGGGTTGATCTGCCAAATCTCGGGCCAGTACCAAGGGTCCTGCAGGAACATGCTCGCGATATCCCAGAGCGTGTCTCCGGGGGCGACGACATAGGTGTCGGGATGTCCAGGATTGACGAGCACTGGCGATGGCGTGACCTGGCCGACTGCGCGGCGCGCAGTTGCGGGCCGCGACACCGCCCCAGCCACTGGGCTTTGCTGGGGCTGGAACGCCGTCGCCGTTGCGTTGGGTCGCGGCTGGCTCGTGCTACAGGCAGCGATCAGTCCGATCGACACGGTGGCGAAGCCAGCGAAGGTCAACGAACGAAGGGCCGACAGGTGCGCGTTGAACATGTCTTTGGGGCTCCCTACTGGGGTCGATACCGTCGCAAGCTGTCCCGGCTAGCCCGCCTGGTATACTCCGGCGGCCTGATCCCAAGCGCCGATCGGCGCGTCCGGACCCTGGGGAAACTCGCGACTATTCCTGTAAACTCAATTAGTTAAGTTAACTTCGACGCGTTATACACGAAACGGCCGACGAATCACAATGGCTCAACTCCCAATTCTAGAGTACCCGGACCCGCGGCTGCGTATCCGCGCGGAACAGGTCACAGAATTCGATGCCGAACTCGCCCAACTCGTCGCCGATCTGTTCGAGACGATGTACGAGGCGCCGGGCATCGGGCTCGCGGCGACACAGGTCAATGTGCATCGTCGCGTTCTTGTCGTCGATGTGTCCGAGGAGCGCAACGAGCCTATTTGCCTGATCAATCCCGAAATCGTTCACGCCGACGGCAAGGTCAGCTACGAAGAGGGCTGCCTGTCCGTGCCGGACGTGTTCGAGGCCGTTGAGCGCGCCGAGCGAATCAAGGTGCGGGCCTGCGACAAGCGTGGCGAGACGTTCGAGCTCGAGGCGGAGGGCTTACTCGCGATCTGCATTCAACATGAGATGGATCATCTCGAAGGCAAGCTGTTCGTCGACTACTTGTCGACGCTGAAGCGCGATCGCTTGAAGAAGAAAGCCCTCAAGAAGGCCAAGCGCGATGTGGCCGATCGCGAGCCGGAGGCAAGCAACGCCTCTGCGCCGTTGATTTGACGGGGGTGTCGATGCGTCAGCTTGCAGTAACTTCGGCAGTGACGTTCGTGCCTTTGCACGGGGGCTTTGGCGAGTCGTGACCGATGCGCCCGCCGTTGCCTTCGCGGGCACGCCGGAGTTCGCGACGACGTCACTGGCGGCACTGCACCGTCATGGCTACGACGTCTCCGTGGTCTTGACGCAGCCCGACCGCCGCGCCGGCCGCGGCCGCAGGGTCGCTGAGAGTCCAGTCAAGCAGTTCGCGCGCGCTCACGGCTTGCCGATTGCACAGCCGGTCTCGCTGCCGCGTGACGGTGGCGTCGATCCAGTGTGGGGCCTGCGACCGGACCTGCTCGTCGTCGCGGCCTACGGCTTGATCTTGCCCGAATGGCTTTTGTCGTGGCCGCGAACAGCACCTATCAACGTCCATGCATCGTTGTTGCCGCGTTGGCGCGGTGCGGCGCCGATTCAACATGCAATCCTCGCCGGCGACGCCGAAACGGGCGTCAGCATCATGCGCATGGAGCAAGGCCTCGACACAGGTCCGGTCTATGCGACGAGCGCTATCCCGATCGAAGCTGCCGATACGGGCGGCAGCTTGCACGACAAGCTCGCTGAGCTCGGTGCCCGGCTCCTGATCGAAACGTTGCCGGGTATTATCGAGGGCCGCGCCGAGCCTGCGCCGCAAGACGCCGCAGCTGCGACGTATGCGCCGAAGATCTCCAAGCAAGATGCGCGCATCGACTGGCGCTGCCAAGCTTCGGAGCTCGCGCGCAGCGTGCGCGCCTACGACCCTTGGCCGGTTGCCGAGGGGCGTCTCATCGACGGGCGCGTGTTGCGAATCTGGTCCGCTGTTGCTGTCGCCACGGCTAGCGATGCGCCACCAGGAGCGATTGTTGCGGCGGGTCCCGACGGAGTCGATGTCGCTACCGGCGCGGGTCGCTTGAGAATCACGGCGCTGCAACTACCCGGCGGCAAACCCATGTCGGTCGCCGCGTTCCTAAACGCACACTCATTGGACGGGGCACGCTTTGCCGACTGAGGTTCGCGCTCGCGACGCTTTTGGCTATCGGTCGCCGACGCATCGAGGCTGTCGGCTGTGACCAACGCTGCGGTTGGCGCACGCGTGCGCGCTGCTGCGGCAAGCGTCGATGCCGCAGTCGTCTCGCGCGGCGAGTCGCTGGATCGCGCGCTTGCGGCCGCCGATCTCCCGAACGAGCGCGATAGGCCGCTGCTGCACGCGATCTGTTATGCGGCGCTGCGTTGGCATCACCGGCTTGCGTGGCAGCTCGAGCAGCTGCTCGATCGGCCGCGGAAACGAATCGACGCAAACGTCGCTGCTTTGCTGCGCGTCGGGCTTGTGCAGCTTCAGGCGTTGCGAATCCCGGATCATGCAGCAGTCGACGCGACCGTCGCCGCGACCGGCGCGCTCGGCGTTGGCCGTGCGCGCGGCCTCGTCAATGCGGTGTTGCGGCGTTTTTTGCGCGAGCGCGACTCGCTCGATGCGGCTATGCGCAACCACCGCGAGGCGCTGACGAGTCATCCGGCGTGGATGCTCGAGCTAATTGCGGACGACTGGCCCGACGAGCTCGATGCGATCGTCGCTGCGAACAACTGCCCGGCGCCGATGTGGTTGCGGGTCAACGTAACGCGTATCGATCCGGCCGACTACGCATCGCGGCTGGCCGCCGCGGGCATCGATGCCAAGCCGCTTGCGTCTCGGCCGAGCGCGATCGAGCTCGCCGAGCCGTGTCCGGCGAGCACGTTGCCAGGCTTCGCCGACGGCGAGGTATCCGTTCAGGATGCAGCGGCGCAACTCGCGGCTCTCGAGCTCGGCGCCGTGCGCGGGCAGCGCATTCTCGACGCGTGCGCGGCACCTGGGGGCAAGGCTGCCCATATTCTCGAGCGCTGCCCGGACATTGCCGAGCTCGTTGCGCTCGACCTCGATTCGGTCAGGCTCGAGCGGGTCGCCGCGACGCTCGCGAGGCTCGGCTTGACTGCGACCATCACGTGCGGCGATGCAAGCGAGCCGCAGGGATGGTGGGATCGCAAGCCGTTCGACCGCATCCTGCTCGATGCTCCGTGCAGCGCGCTCGGTGTGATCCGCCGTCACCCCGACATCAAGGTGCTGCGCCGACCGAGCGATATCCCAGCCGTCGCAGCGCGGCAGGCCCTGATGCTGCGTGCGCTGTGGCCGCTGCTCGCGCCGGGCGGGCGGCTGCTGTACGCGACCTGCACCGTGACTCGGACCGAAAACCAGCGCCAGATTGACGCGTTTGTCGATGACACCCCGGATGCCGGCCTCCTAGAGCCCGAATTCGCTGCCCAGGTGTTACCCGGGGAGGCTAATATGGACGGGTTTTATTATGCTTGCATCGTCAAACGCTGAGCGATCGAGAGCCCTGTTGCACGCCTTCCCGCAACGCGACCAACGCGCCCCACTGTGGCACCGGCAGCGCCGGCTCGCGGGGGTTGTGCTTTGGCTCGGCTTGCTCGGCTCGGGGTCCGTTGCGGCTCAGGAAGACGAGGACCCCGGCCGCTTCGAGGTGCGCTCGGCGAGCGTCGAGCTCATGGACGGCGTTTACTATCTCGACGCGTGGCTCGAATATCGGCTCTCGGCTGAGGCTCAAGAAGCGCTCGAGGCCGGCGTCACGCTGGCTATCGACATCGAGGTCGAGTTTCTCCGCAGTCGCCGCTTCTGGTTCGACGACTCCGAGGCGAACCTGCTGCAGACCTACGACCTGCAATTTCACGCGCTCAGCGAGCGCTATCTCGTCGTCAATCGCAACACTGGGGAGCAGAGCTCGTTTGCGAATCTTTTCTCGGCGCTGAACTTTCTCGGTCGGCTCACGGAGCTGCCGCTGATCGATTCCGCGCTGATCGAGCCCGATGAGGACTACGAGATCCGCGTGCGCACGATCCTGAGCACCGAGGATTTTCCCGGACCGCTGCGCCTGCTGACGTTTTGGCGCCCCGACTGGACCCTACGCAGCGAGTGGTATACATGGCCGCTAGAGGACTAAAACGCGCCGCCTATACGGTCGCGCTCGCATTCGGCACGCTGCTGTGGCTGTCGGTGTTGCTGTTATTTTCGCAGGTTGCGCAGAACTCGGATGAGTTTGCGCGGCTGCAGCCCTGGATCTTGCTGGTCAACGTCATCGGCATTGCGGTACTCGCGCTGTTGATCGTCGGCAATTTCGTGCGCCTCGTCGCCGATTACCGCCGCCACGTGCCGGGCTCCCGTCTGAAGGTGCGGATGATGACGATGCTCGTCGTCTTGACCGTAACGCCCCTCCTAATCGTCTATACGTTCGCCGTGCAGTTCATCAATCGTGGCATCGACAGTTGGTTCGATGTCGATGTCGCGCAGGGACTCGACAACGCGCTCGAGCTCAGCCAGACGGCGTTCGATATACAGATGAGTGAGAATCTCTCCGAGCTTCGCGCGATGGCGCAGCGGCTGTCAACGAGCGGTCGTGCCGACTTGTTCAGCGAGCTCGATCAGCTTCGTCGTCAAAGCGGCGCGCTGGAGCTTACGATCTTCGGCACGAGCAACCAGATACTTGCGACAAGCTCGCCGGATCCCGATCCGCTCGTGCAGCCGGGCACGGCACAACAGGAGCTGATTTTCCAGCTGCGGCAACGGACGGCCGGTGGCGCTTTCAATCCCGATCTGACCGGCGTTGCCGGTGACGAGTCGGTGTTTCAGCTCACATCGGGCGACGTCGGAGATTTCTGCTGTGCGACGCTCGAGCCTCCGCAAGGGAGTCGCGGGCTCGAGATCATCGCTGCGGTCAAGCTGATCTCGAGCGTACCGACTGGCGTCGGGCAAGGCCTGCAAGGTCGCGTGTCGACGACCGATGAGCGCGTGCTGCAGGGGCGTTTCGCCGTCGAGCCGCGGATCTCGGAGCTGGCCGAGCTCGTCGAGGCCAGTGTCGTCGAGTATCGCGAGCTCGATTTCTTACGCAACGCGCTGAAGTACAGCTTTACGTTGACATTGAGTCTCGTGCTGCTATTGACGATGCTCGCGGCAGTCTACGGTGCGTTTTTCTCGGCGCGCAGGCTCGTCGTGCCGATCCAGCAGCTGATGGCAGGCACGCGGGCAGTCGCGCGCGGAGACTTCGAAACGCAGCTACCGCAACCGGGGCGCGATGAGATCGGATTTCTGGTCAACTCGTTTAACGATATGACGCAGCGGCTCTATTCCGCGCGCGAGGAAACCCGCCGTACACAGCAAGCAGTAGAGAACGAGCGGCGCAAGCTTGCGGCCATTCTCGCGCGGCTCTCGACGGGCGTCGTCTCGCTCGAGCCAGACTTTAGAATCCGTACGGCCAATCGGGCCGCCGGCGCGATCCTCGATGTCGACCTCGATGCGCACGTCGGCGAGTCGTTGCTCGAGCTCGCCAAAGATAGGCCGCTGTTGTCGCAATTCGTCGCTGTCGCGCGGGCTCACCTCGATGACGGCGACTCCGAATGGCGCGAGCAGATCATGCTGCGCGGCGAGGTCGGCCGTCGCGTGCTGATGTGCGCGTGCACCGGGTTGTCCAGTGAGGACCAGGAATTCAGCGGCTACGTGATTGTCTTCGACGACATCACGGCGCTGCTGCAGGCGCAGCGCGATGCCGCGTGGGGCGAGGTCGCTCGGCGGCTCGCCCACGAGATCAAGAATCCGCTGACGCCGATTCAGCTCTCGGCGGAGCGGCTGCGACGGCGTTACCTGCCCGGGCAACTTGGAGATCCGGAGCTTCTCGATCGCGCGACGCACACGATCATCCAACAAGTTGAGGCGATGAAGGAGATGGTCAACGCGTTCGGCGACTATGCCCGTACGCCGGAGATCGACATCACGCGATTCGATCTCAACGAGCTGGTCCGCGAGGTCACCGAGCTCTACCTGCACCGTGAGCGGCCGCTCGCCGTCCAGCTCGACCTCGACTCGTCGCTGCCGCTCGTCGAGGCCGACGCCGGGCGAATTCGCCAAGTGTTGCACAACCTGATTCGCAACGCGCTCGAGGCCATGGAGCGACAAGGGGACGAGCGTCTCGCGATCGCTACGCGGCACGTCGTCTCGGCCGAAGCCCCGACCGTCGAGATCAAAGTTGCCGACAACGGTCCCGGTCTTGGCGCCGATATCGTGGATCAGATCTTCGAGCCGTACGTCACGAGCAAGGAGAAAGGCACGGGACTGGGTCTTGCGATCGTCAAGAAACTCGTCGAGGAGCACGGCGGCCACATCGAGGCAAGGAACTCGGAGCAGGGTGGCGCCGTGATCAGTATACTGTTGCCGATCTCCGGAGAGGCAGGGGTCACGGTTCCCGATGCATCGCGTCGTCCGAGTAAGCGTAGGCAGCACGCGTGAGTAAGGCGCGGGTTCTGATCGTCGATGACGAGTCCAATATTCGAGGTCTGCTCGAGGAGATTCTGTCTGAGGAAGACTACGATGTAGTCACTGCTGGCGATGCCGAGTCGGCGCGGCAGAGCTACGCGGCTGAGCGCTTCGACCTCGTCCTGCTCGATATCTGGATGCCGGACACCGACGGCATCACACTGTTGCGCGAATGGGCCGAGGTCGGGAAGCTTGCGCCGGTCGTCATGATGTCGGGTCACGGCACCGTCGATACGGCGGTCGAGGCGACGCGGCTCGGCGCCATCGACTATCTCGAAAAGCCCATCTCGCTGGCGACGCTGTTGCGCATCGTCGAGAAGGCGCTCGCGCATCCGCAGGCCGAGCAGCGTCGCAGCCTATTGCCGCCGATACTCTCCCCGATCGGCAAGAGCGAGACGATGCGGCGATTGCGCGAGCAGACCGCAAAGATCGCGCTCCACGACGTGCATACGATGTTGACCGGCGAGCCTGGCAGCGGCCGCGAGGCATTTGCGCGTTATTTGGTCAGCCTCAGCAGTCGCGCACAGGGCCCGTTTGTCGAGATTGTCGGCAGCGCGCTGGATGCCGACGATTGCCGCCGACGCCTGCTTGGCGACGATACCGAGGCCGGCGTGCTCGAGCGAGCGCGTGGCGGGACGCTATTCATCAACGAGCTTGCTGACATCTCGCCAGAAGGCCAGCAGTTGCTGCTGACGATTCTCGAGGATGGTCACTATCGATCCGCTGGAAGTCAAACCGACCGGGACCTGGATGTTCGTATCGTCTGTAGCTGTCCTCCGAGATTCGATCAGGGTTTACGGGACTTTCGACGCGCGCTGCTCGCGCACTTGAGCGTCGTCGTCATTCGCGTGCCACCATTGCGCGAGTACGCGGAAGATGTTCCCGAGCTGTTGCGCTATTACGTCGAGCTCCTCGTCGATACGGAGAACCTGCCGTTTCGCCGCTTCAGCGTCGCGGCTCAGAACCGTTTACGGAATTATCCGTGGCCCGGAAACGCCGCCGAGCTGCGCAATATGGTCAGCCGCCTGCTGCTGCTCGGCGCCGACGAAGAGATCTCTCTCGAGGAGGTCGAGAGCGAGCTGTCGACCGAGTCGCCGCAGACCGACTTGCTCGTGCAGCAGGATCTGTTGGCGATGCCGCTCAGAGAGGCACGCGAGCACTTCGAGCGCGCGTATTTGCAGCAACAGCTGCAACTGTGCGGTGGCAAAGTCGGGCAGCTCGCCAAGCGCGTCGGCATGGAGCGGACGCACCTCTACCGGAAGCTGCGCGCGCTCGGTGTCGATTTTCGCCAGGTTGCGGCCGAGGACTGACTGACGCAGCGCGTGAGCTATCCGGGCTAGGGTGCGGGCCGGAACGTGCCGTCCGCCGCGAACGAGAACATGCTCGTGCCGAAAGTCTCTTCGGTCAGTCGGCGAATCACGTCGTATGCCGTGCGCGAATCATCCCAGCTCGGCCCGTTGGGGCGTATCTGTACCGCCGAGTGAATCGCGCCTGACAGAAACCGCCCTTCCCGATCGATCTCCGCCTCGAGAATGGGAGCGAGGCCGGCAGGTCCCGCGACGCTCAAGCCGTAGTAGGTCGCGAAGTTGCCGAGGCTATAGGCGATCAGCCGGTCGCTATAGATCTCCAAGGCGCGCGGCACGTGCGGGCCGTGACCGACGACGAGATCGGCACCGGCGTCGATGACGGCGCGCGCAAACCGCACGACTTCGCCGCGCGTTTCGCCGAAATAAAATTCCTCGACGAACGGCAGCGGCATCGCGCCCGGGCCCTCGGCACCGCCGTGAAACGACACGATGACGATATCGTGCTGCGCGGCGAGTGCCGTGACCTCGACGATCGCCATCGGAATATCGTTGAGCAGATAGGACTCCAGCGTCGGTGAGAACGCAATGAACGCGAATCGCAAACCATCATTTTGCCAACTCGCGATGTCGCCGCGGCGACCCGAGTGTTGCAGGCCGTACTGATCGAGGACCGCCATCGTTGCGCTGCGGCCGTCTTCGCCGAAATCGCGGGCGTGGTTGTTTGCGAGGCTCAGTGCATCGAATCCGGCATCGCGTAGCAGGCCGGCGTAGCGTGGCGGCGAGCGAAATAGGAAACAGGCGTTCGGGTTATCACATGTCTTCGACGGCACGCCGCCGTCGAGAATCGTACCCTCGAGATTGCCGACCGCAATGTCGGCGCGACTCAGTACGGCCGTGACGGCCGAAAGGTAGCTTGCGCCGTCGTCGTCCGGCAGGCGATTGTCGGGGTGATCGGTGCCGAGCATGATGTCGCCGACAGCCGCGATCGAAAAGCTCGCTTGCTGTGCGCTACCTACCGATGTCAGCGCACCCAGCACAATCAATAGCACGGTACGCATTGCGGTCACTAGTTCGGGATTCTGAGCAATATCGTGTCGACGTCCGCCTCCCACATACGACGTCGAATGAGATTGAGCTCGGTGAGTTCGTCGATCGGACCGATACGCACGCGATGGTAGATGTCGTCGTCAATCGGCACGCTCTGAATGCGCGACTCGATGCCTAATAGCGCGAGATTTGCTTGCATGCGATCGGCGTCCTCGCGAACTGTGAATGCGCCGGCCTGGAGAACGTAGTTGCCGGCGTCCTCGACATCGGTCGTGCTGCTCGGACGCTCGCCGCTGCGAGGGGTGTCGGGGATCACGACCTCGACCTGCGGCAGCATGTCGTAGAAATCGAACCGGCTCGCCGGATGGGGCTCGCTCGCAGCTTCGTCGCCAGTCGAGGTCGGCGGTGGCGGGGAGGCTGCTTGCGACGCGACAGGCGTCTCGGCCTGCGGCGCGACCGCGGGTAATGGCGCCGGCGTGCGGTAGCCGCTGAAGTAAACGCCGACCGCGATCATGAGCCCGATGCCCAGACCGAACAGCATCGAGACCCAACCGTGGCTCTTCTGTCGCGATGGGCGGCGCTTTCGCTTACCTGCCATCGGCGAGCCTGATCATCACATCGACTCCGGTGCCGAGACACCGAGCAGCGTCAATCCGTTGCGAATGACCTGCTGGGTCGCGAGTGCGAGCACGATTCTCGCATCACGCAGCGCGGTGTCGTCGACGAGTACGCGGTGAGCGTTGTAGCAGCCATGAAACGCGGCTGCCGTGTCGCGCAGGTAGTGCGCGACCTGCTGCGGCGCCCGGTTCGTTGCCGCGAGCGCGACCTGTTCGGGATAACGGCTCAGCGCAACCATCAACGCATGCTCTTCCGGTTCGACGAGTCGCGACAACTCCGCCATTTGTGGGTCCGGGCCGGGAATACCCTCCTCGCTCATTCGCTTCAGCACGCTCGCTACGCGTGCATGAGCGTACTGCAGATAATAAACCGGGTTGTCGTTCGAATGTGATTTCGCAAGCTCCAGATCGAAATCGAGGTGTTGATCGTTGGACCGCGATACGTAGAAGAAACGCGCCGCGTCGTTACCGACCTCGTCACGCAATGCGCGCAACGTCACATACTCGCCGGAGCGTGTCGACATCTGCATCTTCTGATTGCCGCGATACAAAGTCACGAACTGGACGAGACGAACTTCGAGCAAGTCCTGCGGCGAGCCCATGGCCTCGAGCCCGGCGCGCACGCGCGCGACGTACCCATGATGATCGGCGCCAAGCACATCCAGCAAGCGAGTGAAGCCGCGCTCGCGTTTCTCGTTGTGATAGGCGATGTCGGATGCGAAGTACGTTGTGACCCCGTTCTCGCGCACGACGACTCTATCCTTCTCGTCGCCGAGCGCACTCGAGCGAAACCACGTCGCGCCGTCCTTTGCATACAGCATGTTGCTCGACTCGAGCAGCTCGAACGCATGTGCGATCGCGCCGCGGTCTACGAGGCTGCGCTCCGAGTACCAATTCTGCGGCGCAACGCCGAATTCTGCGAGATCGGCTTTGATGTCGTCGAGAACACTGGCGAGCGCCGCGTCGAAAACGATCGCAAAGTTGCGCTCTCCGAGGATTGCCTTGATCTCCGTGACAATGCGGTCGAGTCGTTGCTCGGGTTCGGTGTCGGTGTCGGCTAGGACGGCCGCAAGCGCATTCGTATCGCCGTCGAATGCATCGCCGTGCTCGCGGCGTATCCTGGCGGCAATGTCGATGACATAGTCACCTTGGTAACAGTTGCTAGGGAACGGTAGTCCCTTCTCCAGCAACTCGGCATAACGCAGCCAAACGCTTGTGGCGAGGATGTCCATCTGCCGGCCGGCGTCGTTGACGTAGTATTCCTCGTGAACCTCGTGGCCCGTCGCGCGCAGCAAATTCGCAAGCGTCGCGCCGAAGGCGGCGTGTCGGCCGTGGCCGACGTGCAACGGCCCGGTCGGATTCGCTGAGACGTACTCGACGATGATTCGCTGATCGGCGCCGATCTCCGAGCAGCCGTAGCTCGGGCCCGACTCTAGGATGATGCGCAGCTCTTGTTGATACGCTGCCGGGACGACGCGAATGTTAATGAATCCGGCCCCGGCGACTTCGGTCGAATCGACGAGCGGCGATTCGGGTAGCGCCGCGATGATTTGGCCTGCGAGATCGCGAGGTTTGGCGCCGAGCTTTTTTGCAAGCCGCAGTGCGACGTTACTCGTGAAATCGCCGTGGCGTGCATCGCGGGTGCGCTCGATCTGAGGATCGAGGTCGCCGGGCTCGAACGATCCGGCGCCGGCGGTCACGGCGCTCAGCGCTTCGTTGAGCAAGAAATCCAATTGCGCGCGCACGGTCGTCTCTAGGTTCCCGAGAAAGCGCGATTATAGAGGCCGACGGGCTTGGGTGGAGCGAAGAACATGGATTGCTACCGTGCCGATACCATGCGGAGCTAAAGCTCCAGCGGGTCGACGTCGATCGACCAGCGTACTCGTCGGCTTTCGGGCCAACTGCGGATGTCGGGCTTGAGCGCATCGACAAGGCTATGGAGCGGGCCTCGCCGCGGGGACTGCAGCAATACTTGTGCGCGATGACGCCCGCCGCGTCGCTCCATCGCCGCTGGCGCCGGACCGTGGACTGCAGCCTCGCTGCGCTGTGCTCTCGCGGCGTCGGCGATACGGTCAAGAAAAGCGAATACGGGTTGCCGCTCGGTTGCCTCGGCCCGGATCACGACCAAGTGACTGAACGGCGGCCATCGTGCTGCTTCGCGCTCAGCCAGCGCTTCGGCCGCAAAGGCCGAGTAATCCTGTTCCTTGAGGTAGCCGAACAACGGGTGGCCCGGATAGTGGCTCTGAATCAAGACTTCGCCGGGGCGATCGGCGCGGCCCGCGCGGCCGGAGACTTGCACGATCGTCTGCGCGAGGCGCTCGTTGCTGCGAAAGTCCGTTCCGAACAGGCCTTGATCTGCGTTGAGGACACCAACGAGCGTGACGTTCGGAAAGTCGTGACCCTTGGCCAGCATCTGAGTGCCGACGAGCACGTCGATGCTCCCGGCTGCAACGTCTGCGAGGACTGCCTCGAGGCTGCCGCGTCGGCTCGTTGCGTCGCGGTCGAGCCGCCCGATACGCGCGGCGGGAAAAAGCGCGCGCAACGCTTCACCGACGCGCTGCGTGCCGGCACCGACCGCGATTCGCTCCGCGCCGCAGTGAGGACAGCCCCAGGCCAATGCGTGCCCGGCGCCGCAATGATGGCAGCGCAGCTTGCCGCGTGTCGCATGCACGGTCATGCGAGCGTCGCAGCGGTTGCACTCCTCGGCCCGGCAGCATTCCATGCAGAACAGCGCCGGGGCGAAGCCGCGACGATTCAAGAACAGCATGATCTGTTGCCCGGCAGCGAGATGACCGGTAATGGCCTCGACCATCGGCGTCGACAAGCCATCGTGCGCCGCATGTCGGCCCAAATCGATGACGCGTACCCGAGGCGTCCCGGCGCTGCCGATTCTCCGCGGCAGCTGCAGCAGCCTGTAGCGACGTCGTGACGCGTTGTAGTAGCTCTCCAGCGACGGTGTCGCTGAGCCGAGCACGATCGGGATATCGAGCTGTTGCGCCCGATAGACTGCGAGATCGCGAGCCGAGTAGCGGAACCCGTCGCCCTGCTTGAACGACGCATCGTGCTCCTCGTCGACTACGATCAGCCCTGGGTGGGGCAGCGGCGCGAACACGGCCGAGCGCGTGCCGACGATCAGTCCCGCGTCACCGGAGCGGCACGCCTGCCAGGCCCGCAGGCGCTCTGCGTCGGTCAGCGCCGAGTGCATGACGGCCAACTGCCGGCCGAATCGCTCGCGCAGTCGCGCAACGAGTTGTGGCGTCAGGCTGATTTCGGGTACCAACAGCAGCGCTTGGCGACCGCGGCGCAACCGCTCGCCGATCAGACGCATGTATACCTCGGTCTTGCCGCTGCCAGTGACGCCGTGCAGCAGGGAGGCGCCGAATCCCGGCCCGGCGGCATCGAGCGCGGCCAACGCCTCGGCTTGATCGGGACTGAGCGTGGGTTCGTTCGATCCGCCGTGCCGCGGGGGCACCGGTGGCCCGGGTGCGAGTTCGTGGCGTTCGAGCCAGCCGCGCTCGGCCAGCTTGACGAGCTCGGCACGTGTGTGGCCACGCGCTCGCAGAGCGGTCTCCGCAACATGCGGCTCGTCGGTCAATGCCTCGATAATGCGCGCTTGGCGCGATGCGCGCCGTGCGAGCGCAGTCAGATCGATCGCGCGGCCCGCGGCCGTCAACGTCCAGGCGTACTCGAGGTCCGGCTGCGCGGGTCGGCCGCGGCGCAACAGCGCGGGCAGCGCAGCGACGACGACGTCGCCGATCGGGTGATGGTAATACGTCGCGCACCAACTCAGCATCGCGAGCAATGGCGCATCGATAACGGGCGTCTCGTCGAGAATCTCGAGCACGGGCTTCAGCTTCGCGGCCGTGACCGCGCCTTCGGGCACGTGCTCGAGCACGACGCCGATGTGCTGCTTGCGGCCGACCGTGACGACGACGCGGCCTCCGACCGGCGGCGGAGGCGAGCGATCGCAGAGGTATTGCAGTCCTGCGTCGACGCGCACGGGCACGGCGACGCAAACGACACTGGCGTCACTTGTCATAATCTGGGACTGAAACTCCGCTGCCTGATTTTCGAGGCTCGCTGTCAACCTGCGGACTCGTACCGCGTTATCTTGAGCGATGACGGTAGGATGCGTCGAGGGTCCGCTGCGGTCCGCGGCGTGCAAGCGTGGGATCGAATCGAGTATGAGTATTGAAGCCCGGTAGACCGATGTCGTCGACGGCACTGATCAACGATGGCGCGCGCGCGGCTGAGGACGAGCGAACCCGCGTCGTCGAGGCGGATCTGGACGGGTTCCTCCGCGAGGTCGAAAAGCGCGCCTATCGCATCGCTGCGATGAGCACCGGCGACGCCGACGAGGCTTTGGATATTGTGCAGGATGCGATGATCAGTCTTGCAAAACGTTACGCGAACCGTCCGGCTGAGGAGTGGCGGCCGTTGTTCTATCGAATCCTGCACAATCGAATTCGAGACTGGCACCGCCGCCGTCGCGTGCGCGATGGCGTGTTGCGTTTTTTCGGTGGCCAGGAAGGCGAGGAGCCAGATGCGGTTGCGCTCGCGCGCGACCCGATGGCCGTTGTCCCGGAGCAGGCGGTTGCGCATGCCGAAGCACTGTCGGCGCTCGAGCAAGCGCTGCGAACGCTGCCGGCGCGGCAGCGCGAAGCGTTCGTGCTGCGGAATTTCGAGGGCCTCAATGTCGCTGAGACAGCCGCGGCCATGGGCTGCTCGGACGGCAGCGTCAAAACGCATTTCTCGCGTGCGACGCACCGGCTGAGAGAACTACTAGGCGAGTATTACGGATGATGGACGATAGGACAGAAGCCGAGGACCGCCTGCTCGAGGGTAGCAAGCGCGACTTCGACACAGCCGTCGAAGCGACCGAAATCGGTATCGCTGCGGGGTTGCGAGCCGCGCGGCTTCACGCGCTCGAGCATGCTGGCGGGCGTGCGTGGCTAGCGCCGTCGTGGCTCTGGATGCCGGCGGCAGTGGCAGCGGGGCTTGCGGTGATCGTACTCGTGCCGCGTATCGAGCTCGGTGGTGCCGGTGATGGCCAGGAGCTCGCTCCGGTGGCTGCCGTGGATCTCGAGCTGTTGCTTGGTGAAGCCGAGTTCGAGATGTTCGCCGAGCTCGAGTTCTACGAGTGGCTCGATATGCAGGAAGCGGAGCCTGCGAGCGATGGGACCGAAGATGGCGTCGGATGAGCGCGACCGGAAAAAATGCCTTGGCCTTTGCGTCCTCGCCCATGCAGCTGTGGCGATGTTGTTTGCGGCGCCTGCGGTCGCGGCGGACGAGGAGCTGCCGGATTTGGATTTGCTCGCGTATCTCGGCAGCTGGTCGGACGGCGACGAGGAGTGGGTCGCGGTTGTCGAGTGGGATGGCAAGGTCGAAGGGGGCGCGCCGACGGAACCGGCGCCGAGTGAGGAGAACGATGATGAGTAACACGCGATGGCTAGCCGTACTCGCGGTGAGTCTGATGAGCCTCGCGAATGTGGCGGCGGCCCAGGGGATCTCCTGGGGTGATCTCAGTGACGCGCAGCAGCGCATCCTGGCAGGACAGGCGGAGCGCTGGGCGGACCTTGAGCCCGAACGCCAGCAGCAGATCGCGCGCGGTGCGCAACGCTGGCTTGCGATGAACAGCGGCGAGCGAACCGAGGCGACGGAACGATTTCGTCGCTGGGCAGCGCTCAGTGACGGCCAGCGACGGGCGATCCGTGAGCGCTACGAGGCGTACCAGCGCCTTGCACCAGGCGACCGGGAACGCATTATGAACGCCTACAGCCGCTTCCAGCGCATGCCGCCGGAGCGGCGCCTGGAGCTTCAGGAGCGGTTTCGCGACTTGACGCCGGCACAGCGGCGCTCGTTACAGGACCAACGCATGCAGAGGCTTCAAGATCGACGCTTGCAACGTGCGCCGACCGACCGGGCGCCCGCACCGAGACGTTAGCCTGGAGATCCCACCGGGCTAACCTCTCCCGCCCACCCCGACACCGTCGCGACGAGCTGAGACCGCGCGCGCCGATTTGTTTACAATCGCGCCTGCATCGATGACGGACCTGGGCTCGGGCCGCCGTGCTGCCGGGTCACCGCCAACGGCAACTGAACACAATTCACCCAAGCAGTGCGCGCCGGCAATGCCCGGCAGGCAGGAGCAGCGGTATGAAAATCGGTATCCCCAAGGAAACTTTCGCCGGCGAGCGCCGTGTTGCGGCAACACCCGACGTCGCGGCGCAACTGATCGGACTCGGTTTCGACGTCGCCGTCGAGTCCGGCGCAGGCGACTCGGCCAGCTTTTCTGACGATGCGTTTCGCGAAGCGGGTGCCGAGATTGTTGCGGAGACGGCGGCGCTGTGGGGCGGCAGCGATATCGTTCTAAAGGTCAGGGCACCGAGCGATTCGGAGACGGCCCTGCTACGTAGCGGCCAGGTACTCGTGTCTTTCCTATGGCCAGCGCAGAATCCGGCGTTGCTCGAGGTATTGTCAGGGCGTGGCGTCACGACGCTCGCGATGGATAGCGTGCCGAGAATCTCGCGCGCGCAGAAAATGGATGCGTTGAGCTCGATGGCAAATATCGCGGGTTATCGAGCCGTCGTCGAAGCCGCACAGCACTTCGGTCGTTTTTTCACCGGCCAGATCACGGCCGCCGGCAAAGTTCCGCCGGCGAAGGTCCTCGTGATCGGCGCCGGCGTCGCGGGGCTCGCCGCGATCGGCGCAGCTAAGAGCCTGGGCGCGATCGTACGTGCATTCGACACACGCCCCGAGGTCAAAGAGCAGGTCGAGAGCATGGACGGCGAGTTCCTGATGCTCGAGTTCGAGGAGGAGGGCGCAGGCGTCGGCGGCTACGCGAAGGTCATGAGCGAGGAGTTCATCAAGGCGGAGATGGCGCTCTTTGCCGAGCAGGCCAGAGACGTCGACATCATCATTACGACCGCGTTGATCCCCGGCAAACCTGCACCACGGCTCATTACTGCCGACATGGTCAAGTCAATGAAGCCCGGTAGCGTCGTCGTCGACTTGGCCGCCGAGCAGGGCGGTAACTGCGAGCTCACGCAGCCGAACGAGGTCGTCGACGCCCATGGCGTCGCGATCATCGGCTACACCGATTTGCCGAGCCGCTTAGCGGCACAGTCCAGTCAGCTCTACGGCACGAATCTGCGGCATCTGCTGACGGATATGTGCCCCGAGAAGGATGGCCAGCTGGTCGTCGATATGGAGGACGAAGTCATCCGTGGGGCGACGGTCGTCAAGGACAACGAGGTCACGTGGCCGCCGCCGGCACCGAAGCTCAGCGCCGCACCGCCTAAGCCTGCGCAAGAGCCGGCACCGCCGCCGCCGCCGAAACCGGAGGCACCGGCGTGGCTCGCACCGCTCTTGACGTTCGGTATCGGTGGCCTGGCATTGTTCGGACTCGGCGCCGTCGCGCCCGCGTCGTTCATGGCGCATTTCACGGTGTTCGTGCTCGCGTGCTTCATCGGCTACATGGTGATCTGGAACGTGACGCCAGCGCTGCATACGCCGCTGATGAGCGTGACGAATGCGATCTCGAGCATCATCATCATCGGCGCATTGCTGCAGATCAGCTCGGGCGAGAGCACGATCATGTGGATTGCCGGCATCACGGTGTTGATCACGAGTATCAACATCGCCGGCGGCTTCGCAGTGACGCGGCGCATGCTGCAGATGTTCCAGAAGTAGGAGAGAGGCATGTCGCAAGGAATCGTCACCGTCTCCTACATTGGAGCAACCATTCTTTTCATACTCGCGCTCGGCGGATTGAGCCATCCCGAGACTGCTCGGCGCGGCAATCTGTACGGCATCGTCGGCATGAGCATTGCGTTGCTCGCGACGATGCTCGGCGTCGTCACTGAGAACTACGGGCTGCTGTTGGGCGCGCTCGTCGTTGGCGGTGCGACCGGCTTCATGCTCGCGCGTCGCGTGCAGATGACGCAAATGCCGGAGCTCGTCGCGATTCTGCATAGTCTCGTCGGGCTCGCCGCGGTACTCGTCGGTTTTGCGAACTTCATGGACCCCAACGTGCACTTCACGGGCGTCGAGCTCGTGATCCACGACATCGAGACGTACATCGGCGTTTTGATCGGCGCCGTGACGTTTTCCGGATCCGTGATCGCATTCGGCAAGCTTAGCGGCAAGATCAGCGGCAAGCCGCTGATGCTGCCTGCGCGCCACTGGCTCAATCTCGTGCTCGTCATCGCGATGATTTGGTTCGGCAGGGAGTTCGTTGCAGGCTCGCCAATCGGCGAAGGCATGATGCCGTTGATCATCATGACAGCGATCGCGCTGGTGCTCGGTATCCACATGGTCATGGCGATCGGCGGTGCTGATATGCCCGTCGTTGTGTCGATGCTGAACAGCTATTCGGGCTGGGCCGCATCGGCGACAGGTTTCATGCTCAGCAACGATTTGTTGATCGTCACGGGCGCACTCGTCGGCTCGAGTGGCGCGATTTTGAGTTACATCATGTGCCGCGCGATGAATCGCAAATTTCTCGCGGTCATTGCCGGCGGCTTCGGCACGTCGGGCGGCTCGTCGGCCAGTAGCGAGGATCAGGGCGAGGTCGTGCCCGTCGAGGCGGCCGAAGTTGCGTCAATGCTCGCGGATGCCAAAGAGGTCATGATCGTGCCCGGTTACGGCATGGCGGTTGCGCAGGCGCAGCACATCGTCTACGAGATCACTCGTGTGTTGCGCGACAAGGGCGTCAATGTGCGGTTTGGCATTCATCCAGTCGCCGGACGAATGCCGGGGCACATGAACGTGCTGCTCGCCGAGGCACACGTCCCGTACGACATCGTCTTCGAGATGGACGAGATCAACGACGATTTTCCGGATGTCGACGTCTCGGTCATCATCGGTGCGAATGACATCGTCAATCCGTCCGCGCAGACCGATCCGGATAGTCCGATCGCCGGCATGCCCGTGCTCGAGGTCTGGAAAGGCGGCACGACCGTCGTATTGAAGCGCAGCATGGCTACCGGGTATGCAGGTGTGCAAAATCCGCTGTTCTTCAAGGACAACACTCGGATGTTGTTCGGCGATGCCCGTGAGAGCCTCGATGCGGTGCTGAAAAGCCTCTGATATTTCGCTGCTTTCTGACAGTTCGATGACTGCCAGCGGGGAGGTGCGCTGGGCATTGCATATCCCTGCGGACTCAGGGACACTTGCTCGCGCCGAGTTCGAACCCGGCACGACAGCATGGAGCGATACTCCGTATCCCAAGAGGTGTTGCGAACCGACGTCGCGGGCATGCCTCTTGAATGGATCGACTACCGCGACGCGGTGCGGCTCTATCATACCGAGCAGGTCGCGTATGCCTGCGGCAAATCGATCTACACGGTTCGCGGCGGCATCAATGCGCTGACCGGGCTGCGCAGCGTCGTCGAT
The DNA here is from genome assembly GCA_024640685.1 of Rhodospirillaceae bacterium. GTDB lineage: Bacteria > Pseudomonadota > Gammaproteobacteria > Steroidobacterales > Rariloculaceae > JAHEEM01. Next base: position 47,794 of record JAHEEN010000002.1, on the reverse strand, counting down.
GTCAGCTCGATCATCGCAACGCACGGCAACACCCACAGTCTCGAGCGCAATACCGGGAACTATTCGCCGCCGCTCAACAATCGCACGCTGTTCCGTCGCGACGGCAATCTCTGCATGTACTGTGCGCTGCCATTTCGCACGTCGGACCTGACGCGGGATCACATCACGCCGCTCAGCCAAGGTGGGCGCGACGTCTGGATGAATGTCGTTGCCGCGTGCCGGCGCTGCAACAATCACAAAGGCGGCAAGACGCCGGAGCAAGCGGCCATGCAGCTCGTCGCCGTGCCGTTTACGCCAACGTATGCCGAGTATATCTATCTAAAGGGCCGGCGAGTATTGGCTGATCAGATGGCCTATTTGCTGACGCATTTCCCGCGAACGTCGCCATTGCACGCGCGGCTCAGCGGTCTTATGGGCGGCGGTCGCCAGCCCGTGCTCGCAGTGCCGAATCGGCGTTAGCCTGGCCTTGGTCGGCGGACGGCCGTCGCGGAGCAACGACGGCGTGCTCGGCTGCGGTAATAAACGTTTGGATCACTGGGTCGTTATTCGTGCCGCGTTGCGCACAGAGGAGAGAGCTTGTGTCCGAAACCATAGAACCGCGTCCGCCGCTGCCGCCGTTCGATCTCGATAGCGCAGTCAAGAAGATTCGTCTCGCCGAGGATGCGTGGAACTCGCGCGATCCCGAGCGCGTGTCGTTGGCTTACTCGCCTGATAGCGTCTGGCGAAACCGCGCCGAGTTTGTCGAGGGCCGCGAGCAGATCGTCGAGTTCCTACGCCGCAAATGGGCCCGCGAGCTCGACTATCGGTTGATCAAGGAGCTCTGGGCATACAGGGACAACCGCATCGCGGTGCGATTCGCCTATGAATGGCACGACGACTCCGGTCACTGGTTTCGCTCCTACGGCAACGAGAACTGGGAGTTCGACGAGCATGGGCTGATGCGCCATCGCGTCGCCAGCATCAACGATCTGCCGATTGCAGAGAACGAGCGCAAATATCACTGGCCGCTCGGTCGCCGGCCGGACGATCATCCGGGATTGTCGGATCTCGAGCTCTAGACCGACGAGCGAATCTTTCTTCGAGTTTCACGGCAAGTTCTAACTCAGCTCGACCCCGCTGTTGAAGGCTTGGTCTTTGCCGGCGGCTGTCGCCGGGCTAGCATGCCATCTGCAATCCCGGCCGGTGCGCCCGAAGGCTTCGACGACGACGGATCATGACCATTGAGGCGTTATTCGACGAGATCGAGCGCTGCGCGGGCATTCGTATCGTGCAGGGCCGCGCCTCACCCGTGTCGGGCGGCTCGATAGATCGCGCTTACCGAGTCGAGGCGACGCCCGCGCCGATCTTCGTCAAGCTTGTCGCGCACGCTGCGCTGCCGATGCTCGAGGTCGAGGCTCTCGGCCTCGATGCATTGCGCCACGCTGGCGGCGTGCGCGTGCCCGAGGTTCTCGCGACTGGAACGTCGGCTGACGCTGCATTCCTAGCGCTCGAGTGGATCGAGTTTCAAGCTCCGTCGGCAATGGCGGAGCGCTCACTCGGCCGCGGGCTCGCGCAGCTCCATCGTGCGACGGCCGACGCCTACGGTTGGAAGCACGACAACCGAATCGGGGCGACGCCGCAACCGAACACTATGTCGTCCGATTGGGTTTCGTTCTTTGCCGAGCGTCGCCTTAAGCATCAGCTCGAGCTCGCAGTCGACGCAGGGCTGCCCCTGGAAGCTAGCCGCGCCGTTGCGTCGCTAATCGATGATCTCGACCGCGTGGTTGGCGCGCATCCGATCCAGCCGTCGCTGGTGCACGGCGATCTCTGGGGCGGCAATTGGGCGGCAACCGATAACGCCGAGCCCGTGTTATTCGATCCGGCTGTGCACTATGCCGATAGAGAGGTCGATATTGCGATGACTCGGCTGTTTGGCGGCTTCGGGCCAGCGTTTTACGACGCCTATTGCGCGGAGTGGCCGTTGCCGGATGGCTGGGAGCGAAGGGCGATCGCCTACAACCTCTATCATTTGCTGAATCACTTCAACCTATTCGGCCGTAGCTATCTCCGGCAGCTCACCGCGTCGTTGGAGGCGCTCGGCTACTCGCGTTGATCTGTCGATCAGTTCGATGAAGTAGGATTGGCCAGCAAATAAAACGGTGTCGTAGCGCCGGTCGAGATCGTCGCGCAACGCTGGCCTCCGACCGCCTGTGGAGCACGATGCTGGACCGCGAAGCCTTTGGCGCGCAGAAACTCGATGCGGGCGTTGAGCTGTGTCGCTTGGAAGCAGGGCCCGGACTCGAACGCGGCGGTCTCGTGCAGACCGATGGCCAATCCCGCTGCGTCGATGCGGCACCAAGGATGTGGCTCGTCGCCGTCTGACGCGACGTCACAGCCTAATCCGAGCCAGAATTCGCGCGACGCCGTTAGCGATCTGACGGCGATGCTGAGCTCGAAAAACTTGCCGCACGTCGACGAAACGCTCTGATCGGCGACGATCGGAGAAAAGGTCCGCGCCTCGACGAGTGTGATGCGGTGGCCGTCGGGATCGCTGAAGCCGAGCTCGTGAAAATCTTGCTCGCCGAGCGACGAGAAGTCGATTTCGACTCTGCGTCGCCGCAGCGCGCGCACGTAGCTTGCTAAATCGGGACGCACGAACGTCAACGTTGCAGTTTCTTGCTCACCATCGTAGAGCCCGAAATAGATATCGCCATCCGAGACGACTGCGTAGCCGTTGCCGCGCATGTCACCGGGTGTGACCGGCGTAAAGCCGAGGGCTTGAAGCTCGTCGTACGTCGCGCCGATGTCTCGTGCTCCGATACCGATTTCCAAGAAACTGCCGAGCATCGGCGTCATCCACAATGCGCTCCGACGGGGCGCGCGCGAGTCTATTCTGTCAGAATCCCGCGCTCGACGACGCACCGAAAGTCAGCCGGCGGAAATGTCAACTGCAAAGACTGAGACAACGAAACCTGTGCAGGTACCGCTGAGGACCGTGATGCGCCCGCGCCGATGTCGTCGGCTATATTGTGGGGATTGGACGCGATGATCGCGATTGTGGCCGGTATCCTGTTGCCGGTCTTCATCGTCGCATCGATCGGCTACGGCTGGGCAAAGCTGGGCTTTCCACTGGACCGCGATTTCGTTACGCGGCTCGTCATCAACGTCGCAACGCCGTGTCTCGTCGTCGACAGCATCGCGAGTCTGGAGCTTCCGGTCGCGGATCTGCTCGAGATGTTGCTCAGCGCGTCCGTGATGTTTGCGCTGACCGCGATGCTCGCGGCGCTCGTGCTGCGGCTCGCTCGCCTGCCGTTACGCTCGTTCCTGCCGAGCCTGACGTTCGGCAATGCAGGCAACCTTGCGTTGCCGCTGAGCTTCCTCGCGTTCGGTGAGACCGGTCTCGGCTTGTCGGCGGGCGTGTTTCTGACGGCCGTCGTCATCCAGTTTACTCTCGCACCCGCGCTGCAGGACGGCAGGCCAGCGCTGAAGGTTCTTGCGACGACGCCGGTCGTCTATAGCTCCGCGATAGGCGTCACGCTGCTCGCGACGCAAACGGCGTTGCCGGCGTGGCTGGCCGCGACGATCGAGCTACTGGCTGGCATCGCAATCCCGCTGTCGTTGTTGACGCTCGGCTTCTCGCTTGCCGAATTCCGCGTCAAGCGCTTACCGGTAGCCGTGGGCCTCGGTTTGGCGCGGATGGCGTTGGGTTTCGTTGTCGCTGCAACCGTTGCGGCGCTGTTCGGGCTGACCGGCATCGCGCGAGGCGTGCTGCTGTTGCACGGCGGTATGCCGACGGCGCTCGTATGCTATCTGTTCTCGGCCCGCTACGGCCGCGATTCCGAGGACGTTGCCGGTATCGTGCTCGTGTCGACGTTGCTTGCGGTCGTGCTAATGCCGCTGCTCGTCGCTTACACGCTATGGGCAGCGGGGACCTTACCGAGCTAGCGAACGTCGCGGCCGCTGATCAGGTCCTCGAGCGACGGCGGCGGATGGTCGGGCCCCATGCGGCCGGTCTTGAGCCGCGTCATGTAATCGCCGTACGCGCGCATCGCCTGAGAGCCGAACACCCACAGTATCGGAATGTTCGCGAACAGCATGACGCCGGTACCGACGCCGGTCATGATGTCGAGTTCGTTAGCGGAATCGATGCGTCCCCACGTGGCAGCGAGGATCAGCGAACAAAACGCGACCTTGTAGGCGAGCACATGGCGTTCGCCGAAAAGATAAATAAAGCCCTGCTCGCCGTAGTAGCTCCACGAGATCATCGTCGATACCGCGAACAGCCACGCCGCAAGCGTGATGAGCCACTTGCCGAGTCCGGGCGTCACAGAATCGAACGCCTTGGCCGTCAGCGTTGCGCCCAGATAGGTCTCGTAGACGCCGGTGTCGCGAATGACGGGTCTGGCATCGCTCGCGAAGCTCGGCCACTCGATCAACAGCTGGCCGTTCTCCGCGACGATGCGCCCGTCGACCCGGTGCAGCCGATTCCCGGTCTCGGGATTGGCGTCGCCCTCGTAGATGACAAATACCGAGTCGCCCGGACGCCAGCCGTACGCGTTTTGTACCGGTGCCGGTAGGGTTTCGAGGCTCCACTCGGCAGCGCCGACCGGTAATACCCGAGGAGGCGTCGCAAAGTTCGCGTCGGGTGCGCGATTCCAGATGCCGGTCGACAAGATCACCAGTGACGTGAACGTGCAGACGACGATCGTGTCGATGAATGGCTCGAGGCCGGCGACGACCGCCTCGCGAACCGGCTCGTCGGTTTTCGCCGCCGAGTGAGCAATCGGTGACGATCCTTGGCCTGCTTCGTTCGAGAACAATGCGCGCTTCATGCCGTACAGGAACGCGTAGCCCGCCGTGCCGCCCAAAAACGCACCGGTGCCCTCGACCGGCGAGAATGCCGCACGAAAGATCAACGCGAACATCGCCGGGATCTGGTCCGCGTTGACAGCGAGCACATAGAACCCCGCGAGCAGGTACAGCGCCACCATCAGCGGCACGAGTCGACCGGCGACAGCGCCGATGCGCTTGATGCCGCCGATGATGACCATGCCGACCAACAGCGCCAGCACGATACCGGTCGCGATGCTCGGCACGCCAAAATACTCGGCTGTGATCTCGCCCACGTTCCAGGCCTGGAACATGTTGCCACCCGTCGCGGTCGAGACGAGCAGCGTGACGCAGAACACGACGCCGATTGCACGACCGAGGCCTGCGAGCTTCGGATTCATTCGCGCAAGGCCTTTGCTGACGACCCACATTGGCCCGCCGTGCGGGTTGTCCGGGTCGTCCGTATTGCGATAGAGCATCGACAAACTGACTTCGGTCAACTTCAGTGCCATGCCGACGACACCGACGACCCACATCCATAGCACGGCCCCTGGGCCGCCGAGCGCTATCGCGAGCGCAACACCCCCGATGTTGCCTAGACCGACCGTTGCCGACAGCGCTGCCGACAATGCTTGAAAGTGATTGATCGCGCCGGGGTCGCTCGGATCGTCGTAGCTACCGCGCAGGACGCGCACACCGTGCGTCAGCGCACGGTATTGGCTAAATCCGCTCCAGACCGTGAACAGGAGGCCCGTGCCGAGCACGACGAGCAACACGCTGTCGTGCCACAGCACGTTGTTGAGTGCCGTCATCGCAGCGCTGAACTCAGCCATGGCGGAGCTCCATCGACCTGGCGGCCTAAGGTGCCTCGAGAATTGCCGTGACGCCCATGCCGCCGGCCGTGCAGACTGAAATCAAGCCGCGCCCGGAGCCCTTTTGATGCAGCAATTTGGCGAGAGTCGCGAGCAGCCGCCCGCCGGTTGCGGCAAACGGGTGCCCAATAGCAACGCTGCCGCCTTTGACGTTGAGCTTTTCACGGTCGATCGCACCCAGCGGCTCGCTGCGACCGAGCCGCTCGCGACAGAACTCGGCCGACTCCCATGCCCTCAAGGTTGCCAGCGCTTGGGCCGCGAATGCCTCGTGAATCTCGTAGTAATCGAAGTCCTGCAGTGCTAGCCCAGCGTCGTCGAGCATCGCAGAGACCGCGTACGCCGGGGCCATTAGCAGCCCCTCTTTGGCGACGAAGTCGACGGCGGCGACCTTCGCGTAAGTCAGGTACGCGAGTATCGGCAGGTTGCGTTCGCGCGCCCAGTCCTCCGACGCGAGCAAGGCTGCCGCGGCGCCGTCCGTCAACGGCGTGCTGTTACCGGCCGTCATCGTTCCGGTGTCGCTGCGATCGAAGACGGGTCTGAGCTTGCCGAGCTGCTGGAGGCTTGTGCCCGGCCGCACGTTGTTGTCGCGATTCATGCCGTGATAGTCGATGACGAGGTCGTCGTAGAAGCCTTCGTCATAGGCGCGTACGGCTTTTTGGTGGCTTGCGAGCGCGAGCTCGTCCTGCTCGGTGCGCGACAGTTGCCATGCCTTAGCTGTCAGCTCCATGCTTTGGCCCATCGACAACTTCGTTCGCGGCTCGATGACACCGGGAAACTCCGGTTTGAAATGGCGCGGCCGCAAGCTGAGCCATGGCTTGATCTTTGCGCCCAGCGTGCGGCCCCGAGCACTTTCGATCAGTAGCGTACGATAGGCGTCCGGATAAACGATCGGCATGTCGGAGATGCTGTCCGTGCCGCCGGCGATCCCGGACTCGATCAAACCGAGCGAGATCTTGCTTGCGATCAGCACAGCCGACGACAGGCTTGTACCGCAGGCGCGTTGGATATCGAACGCTGGCGTCTCGGGCGCGAGGCCCGACGACAGCACGCTCTCACGCGTCAGGTTGTAATCGCGCGAGTGCTTGATCACGGCGCCGGCCGAGACGTCGCCAAGGCGCTGTCCGTGTAAGTCGTATTTGGAGACCAGCGCTGCGAGCGTCGCAGTCAACATGTCTTGGTTGCTGCATTGCGCGTACGGCCCATGCGCGCGGCAGAATGGCGTGCGTAGGCCGCCGACGATAGCGACGCGACGGGCAGGTTGGTTTCGCATTAAATCTTTCTCCTGGATCGTGATGCTACGTCCGCTGCCTCGGCCCCCGTTGCCCAAACGTCGGCCCGCCTTGCGCGAGGAACGCGGTCTCCTCGGCAGTGCTGTGTCGTTCGAGCGCGGCGTTGCGGTGGGGAAACCGTCCGAACTGGGCAATGATATCGCGATGTTGTCGCGCGTAGTCGACCGATTCGGCGAGCGTCGCGTGCAGATAGGGGGCCACGTCGAGACTGCCGAGGCGCTCGAACAGCGTAACTGAAAGCGTTTGATCGTGGAGCGACTCGGAGTGCTCGAGCGGCATATAGAAAAACATGCGCTCCAGGGGCTCGAGTCCGAGATCTTCATTTTCGTCGAGCCCGGCCCGGGTCAGCGAGCGAGCGAGCGCGTCGTGCGCAAACGCGGCGCCGCTGCCGCGGTGAAGGCTGCGCGGAAACTGATCGAGCACGATGATCAGCGCGAGTCTGCCGCGCGCACTTGCGAGCCAGGCGTCGAGCTCGCGTGCTGCTGCTGCGGCAACCGCCGACGAGAATCGCTCGCGGATTGCTCGGTCGGCCTCGCGGTCCCCACCGAACCAGCGCCGCATGCAGCGCTCGACGTCATCGGTATTCGTCGGGCCGTCGCCGAACCAAAACGCGAGAACATCGTCGGGACCTAAGTCGCAGGTTGCGGCGGAGCCGATCATGATAGGGGCTACGATATCGCCGCACCGCGTAGCCGCCAAGCGCGCGCTCAACGGGTGCGTTCCACTACAATAGCGGCGGGGCCCGGGGAACCGCATGTTTAAACTCGCTTTACTCGCAGTAGCGCTCGCGCTTGCAGCATGCGCCCGCGAAGACCCTGAGGCGAGTCTCGCGCGCGTGATCGAGTCGGCCGAAGCGGCCGCGGAGGCACGGGATACCGGGCATTTTCGCGATTTGATCGCACCTAGCTACGCCGATCATCGCGGCAACGACCGCGATCGGCTCATCGACGTCATTCGTGGATATTTTTTCACGAATCCGCGCGTCGATGTTGTCACACGGATCGAGGAGACCGAGCTGCTCGGCGATGACGCTGCACGGATCGTTGTGCTAGCAGGCATCTTGGGTCGACGGGAAGCTAGCGGCATGCTCGGAGGATTCGACGGGCGGCTGTACCGTCTCGAGCTCGAGCTCGTATTGCGCGGATCCGATTGGCAGGTGATTGGCGCGCGCTGGGAGCGCTCGTTGGACGCACGAATAGGAGAATGACTCGATGATGCGAACGATCGCGTTGCTGTTTTTCGCCACGGGGCTCGCTGCCTGCTCGTCGTTGCCGCGTCAGCTTGCGCCTCCACAGGTCGAGCTCGTCGAGCTCAGACTCTTGCAAGCGAGCTTCGATGGCCAACGATTCGCGATTCGGCTGCTGTTGAACAATCCAAATCCGGTGCCGATTCCGGTCCGGGCGCTCGACTTCGACGTACGCCTCGCCGGCGAGGGACTGTTAGACGGGCGAGCGCTGAGCGCGTTCACGCTGCCGGCGCGAGGCAGCAGCTCGGTCGATGTCGAGGTGTTCAGCAATCTTGTCTCGTCGGTGTCGCGACTGATGACATTCGTGCAGGGGCCGACGAACGGCCTCGAGTACGAGATTCAGGGTGAGCTCGAGCTCGACGCCTCACTGCGCGAGCCGATCGCCTTCTACCACCGCGGCGTAGTCCCACTCGTTCTGCCGCAGTAGGGCCTTTTTCCTCTTAAGTCATTGATTTTAAGAGATTCGCCCATCGACGCACGCGCTGCGGTATTTGACGGACCGGCCGCGCCCTTTTTATAGTTGGCGATTGGCGGCGGTCTGCAGCCCGAAGCGAAAAGTCGGCCGGCTCCCGAGTCCGGTGACGAGCTGGGTCCGTCGATCCGAATGGGATTCCGTGTCGTGCATGGATGGGCGCTCTGGAGCGCTACGTGATCGTGCGCGCCGACGCAACGGCAGGGGATCGTATTCGGGCGGGTCTGCGATTTCGAGGCCCGGCGTCGAATTAACCGCGGCTGCAGCGTGCCGCCGCGAAACAACAACGACAGCGCGAACACCGCGTTCGTATGAGGAACTCTGACAGCGTTCGTGCCGGCTCGGGTCGGCGCCGTTGCCCTCGCGGCGACGCAGCGAGCGGGAGCTGAATTCGAGCACTAGATGGCGATTGACTATCGGACAACCCGGCCTTCGGCGGAAGGACTCTACGATCCGGCTAACGAGCACGATAGCTGCGGCGTCGGGTTTGTCGCGCACGTTAAAGGTCAACCCAGCCATCAGATCGTCCGGGACGCCGAGCATCTGCTTTGCCGGATGGACCATCGCGGTGCTCGGGGCGCCGAGAGCAACACCGGCGACGGTGCGGGCATTCTTACGGCGCTGCCACACGCATTCCTCGCGCGGGTAGCGCGCGAGGAGCTCGATGCGGAGCTGCCCGTTCCGGGCCGGTTCGGTGCGGGTGTCGTCTTCTTGCCGCGCGACGAGGCAGAGCGCGAGCGCTGCAAAGCAGTCGTTGCAGACATTTGCGAGAAAGAGGGGCAAGCACTCGTCGGTTGGCGTGCCGTGCCGACTGAGCCCGACGCGGCGGACTTGGGTCCGACGGCGCGCGCGGCCGCGCCGACGGTCGAGCAGCTGATCATCGCAGCCGGTGGCGATCTCGAGGGCGATGCGTTTGAGCGCAAGCTCTATCTGATACGCAAGCATGCGAGCCACGCGTTGCGCGGCGACGCATCGCTGACCGAGGCAAAGACTTTCTATATCTGTAGCCTGTCTACGAAGGTGCTCATCTACAAGGGCATGTTGACGCCGGCGCAGCTCACGTCGTTCTTTCCCGACCTCAAAGCGCCGGACTACGAGACGCATCTGGCGATGGTGCACTCGCGGTTCTCGACAAACACGTTTCCGAGCTGGGACCGCGCGCAGCCGAATCGCTTTATGTCGCACAACGGTGAGATCAACACCTTGCGCGGCAACGAGAATTGGATGCGCGCCCGCGAAGGCATGGCCGAGAGCGCGCTGTTCGGCGATGCGCTGGAACGCCTTTACCCGGTCGTCGAGCCGGATGTCTCCGACTCCGGTGCGTTCGACAACGTGCTCGAGTTCCTCCTGATGACGGGCCGGACGCTACAGGAATCCGTCATGATGATGGTGCCTGAGGCGTGGCAGAAGAACGAGATCATGGACGCCAATAAGCGGGCGTTTTACGAGTATCAGTCATGCGTCATGGAGCCTTGGGACGGGCCGGCGTCGATTGCGTTTACCGACGGACACTACATTGGCGCCGTGCTGGACCGAAACGGGCTGCGCCCGAGCCGCTATTACTTGACGACCGACGACCGCGTGATCATGGCCAGCGAGGTCGGTGTCCTGCCGGTCGATCCGGCCATGGTCGCATTCAAGGGACGCCTCGAGCCGGGGCGCATGTTCCTCGTCGATTTCGAGCAGGGACGGCTGGTGCCCGATGCCGAGCTCAAAGAGGAGTTCGCGAGCCGCCGGCCGTACCGAGCGTGGCTCGACGAGCAGCGGATCGCAATGCGCGACATTGACTCCGGCAGCAACGTGCCGGGCCTCGACGAGGCGACGCTGATCGAGCGCATGCAAGCGTTCGGCTACACGACCGAGACGATGCAGTTCATGTTGCGGCCGCTCGTCAACGAGCTGCGCGACCCGGTAGGCTCGATGGGCAACGATTCCGCGCTCGCGTGTCTCAGCGACCAGGCGCGTATGGTCTACGACTATTTCAAGCAGCTGTTCGCACAGGTCACGAATCCGCCGATCGATTCGATCCGCGAGGAGATCATCATGTCGCTCGAGACCTATATCGGTCCCGAGCGCAATCTGCTCGGTGTCACGAAGGAACACTGCCACCGCTTACGTCTACGCCATCCAATTCTGACGAATACCGAGCTCGCGACGATCGTGGCCATGGATCATCGCGGGTGGCGTACGAAGACGATCGATATCACGTTCGCGGCCGACCAGGCGCCCGGCGGTCTAGTCGCAACGCTCGATCGGATTTGCGCCGAGGCCGAGGCGGCCATCGACGAGGGCTATAGCCTCGTCGTTTTGTCCGACCGGAAGATGGGGCCCAAGCGCATCGCCGTGAGCTCGCTGCTCGCCTGCGGTGCCGTCCATCATCACCTCGTTGCACGCGCGAAGCGGACGCGTATCGGCATCATCATCGAGTCCGGCGAAGCGCGCGAAGTACATCACCACTGCCTGCTCGTCGGCTACGGTGCCGACGGCATCAATCCATATCTCGCGTTCGAGTCGTTGTGGCAAGCGCGCCGCGACGGACTGCTCAATGAGGAGACGTTTCCGGACGACAACAGCGTCGTCGTCGCGTATCGCAAGGGTGTTGCGAAGGGCATGCTCAAGGTCATGGCGAAGATGGGCATCTCGACGTTGCATTCCTACAAAGGGGCGCAGATCTTCGAGGCGCTCGGTCTTGCCGATCCGATCATCGAGCGTTGCTTCGCGGGCACGGCCAGTCGACTTCAGGGTGTCAACTTTGACGTACTCGAGCGCGAGGCCGTGCGCAGGCATCGCATTGGCTATCCGCTCGACAATTCGCGCGCGGCAGCGCTGCCGAATCCGGGCGAGTTTCATTGGCGCAGTGCCGGCGAGAGTCACGCCTGGAGCCCGACGGCGATAGCAGAGCTGCAAGTGGCCGCTCGTTCCGACGACAGTCTCGCGTATCGACGTTTCGCGGCGGCGATCAACGATGAGAGTCGATCGCGCCGCACGTTGCGCGGCTTGCTCGGTTTCAAAAAGGGAATTGCCGGTAATGCGATCCCGGTTAGCGAGGTCGAGCCTGCGCGTGAGATCGTCAAGCGATTCTGCACCGGTGCGATGAGCTTCGGCTCGATCTCGGCTGAGTCACACGAGGCGCTCGCAATCGCGATGAACAGACTCGGCGGCCGCAGCAATACCGGTGAGGGGGGCGAGGATCCTGAGCGTTTCAAGCCGCTGCCATCCGGCGACTCGCGCCGCTCGGCGATCAAGCAAATTGCATCCGGCAGGTTCGGCGTGACGATCTGGTATTTGGCGAACGCCGACGAGCTGCAGATCAAGATGGCCCAGGGCGCCAAGCCCGGAGAAGGTGGCGAGCTCCCCGGCCGCAAAGTCGACGAGATCATCGCGCGTATCCGCTACTCGACGCCGGGCGTCGGTCTCATCAGCCCGCCACCGCATCACGATATCTACTCGATCGAGGATCTGGCGCAGCTGATTCACGATTTGAAGAATTCCAATCCATCGGCTCGCGTCAGCGTCAAGCTAGTCTCCGAGGTCGGCGTCGGTACGATCGCGACCGGTGTCGCGAAAGCGCACGCGGATCACATCTTGATCTCCGGCGACACCGGTGGGACCGGCGCGTCGCCGTTGACGAGCATCAAGCACGCCGGGCTTCCATGGGAGCTCGGCATCGCCGAAACGCATCAGACACTCGTCATGAACGATCTGCGCAGTCGTGTCGTGTTGCAGACGGACGGCGGCTTGAAGACCGGCCGCGACGTCGTGATCGCCGCACTGCTCGGCGCCGAAGAGATGGGTTTCTCGACGGCACCGCTGATCGCGATGGGTTGCATCATGATGCGCAAGTGTCACCTCAATACGTGCCCGGTCGGTATTGCGACTCAGGATCCGGTTCTGCGTAAGAAGTTCGCCGGCCAGCCGGACCACGTCGTCAACTATTTGTTCATGGTTGCCGAGGAAGCTCGCGAGATTATGGCCGAGATCGGTTTTCGCTCAGTCGACGAGATGATTGGGCGATGCGACGTGTTGCAGACCTCGGCCGCCGTGCAGCACTGGAAGGCCGATGGTCTGGATCTGGCGCCAATACTGCGACGCGCCGAGCCCCCGCACGACGGCGTCGAAGTCCGCTGTACTCAAGCTCAGGACCACGGCCTCGAGCGCGCGTTGGACAATCGCCTGATCGATCTCGCGCACGATGCGATTCATCATGGCAAGAACGTCAAGATCGAGTTGCCGATCACGAACATCAACCGGACGGTCGGTACGATGCTGAGCCACAACGTCGTCAAGGTCTGGGGCGAGCGCGGCCTGCCGTACGACACCGTTCACGTCAAGTTCAAGGGTTCGGCCGGGCAAAGCTTCGGCGCTTTCCTCGCCAAGGGGATTACGCTCGAGCTCGAGGGCGACAGCAACGACTATGTCGGTAAGGGACTGTCGGGTGGCCGTGTGATCATTTATCCACCCAAGGAAAGCATTTTCGTGCCCGAGGACAACGTATTGATCGGCAATGTCGCGCTTTACGGTGCGACCAGCGGCCGGGCGTTCTTCCGCGGTCGCGCGGCCGAGCGTTTTTGTGTGCGCAACAGCGGTGCGCGCGCGGTCGTCGAGGGTGTCGGCGACCATGCCTGCGAGTACATGACCGGTGGTCGTACCGTCATTCTCGGCCCGACCGGCCTCAATTTTGCAGCCGGCATGTCTGGTGGAGTGGCTTACGTCTATGATGCCGCAGGCGAATTCGCGTCGAAGTGCAACCTCGGCACCGTCGACCTCGATCCTGTCGAAGACGACGAGGATATCGCCGAGCTGCGCGAGCTCATCGAGCTGCACAAACAATACACGGGCTCGAAGGTCGCTGAGCGAATCTTGGACGCGTGGCCGGACGTGCTTGCCGCGTTCGTCAAAGTCATGCCGACCGACTACAAGCGCGTGCTTCAAGAACGCAAACGCCACGACGAGGAGATGGAGTCTGCAATCCACGAGGATCAGACCGGCGTCTACTCGACGGTCGGCAGCTAGGATCCGGCACGATGGGTAAGCCGACTGGTTTTCTCGAGTATCCCCGCAAAAGCGTCCCGTACCGCGAGGCGTTGGCGCGAATTGGCGATTTCGATGAGATTTACACGCCGCCTGCAGAGGACGCGCTGAAGATCCAGGGATCTCGCTGCATGGATTGCGGCGTGCCGTTTTGTCAGTCCGACCACGGCTGCCCAATCGACAATCTGATACCGGAGTGGAACGACCTCGTCTATCAGGGCCGCTGGCGTGAAGCGCTCGATCGACTCCACCGGACCAATAACTTCCCAGAGTTCACCGGCCGCACGTGCCCGGCGCCGTGCGAGGGCGCCTGCGTCCTCGGTATCACCGACCCGGCAGTGACGATCAAGAACTTAGAGAACGCAATCATCGATCGCGGCTTCGCTGAGGGCTGGGTCAAACACGAGGCGCCGGCGCAGCGCTCCGGCAAGACCGTTGCGATCGTAGGCTCGGGACCTGCCGGGCTGGCCGCCGCCGATCAGCTCAATCGCGCCGGCCACGCCGTGACGGTCTATGAGCGCGACGATCGAATTGGTGGGCTTTTGATGTATGGCATCCCGAACATGAAGCTCGACAAGGCTCTCGTTGAGCGGCGCGTCAATCTGATGCGTGACGCCGGTGTCGAGTTCGTCGTCAACGCCGATATTGGCAAGACCCATGATACGGCCGAGCTTCGTGAGGGCGTCGATGCATTGTTGCTAGCGACCGGCGCGACGCGGCCGCGCGATTTGCCGGTTGCCGGGCGCGAGCTCGACGGTGTTCACTTCGCAATGGAGTTCCTGACGGCCAACACTCGCAGCCTGTTGGACAGCGGCCTCGAGGACGGTAAATACATTTCGGCCAAGGACAAAAACGTCATCGTGATCGGTGGCGGCGATACAGGCGCTGACTGCATCGGCACGGCACTTCGACACGGCTGCAAGTCGGTCGTCAATTTCGAGCTGCTCGAGCAGCCGCCGGATGCTCGCGCTGCGGACAATCCGTGGCCGACCTGGCCGAAGATCTTGCGTACCGACTATGCGCACGAGGAGGCAATTGCGAAGTTTGGCGCCGATCCGCGCGCGTATGCGATTGTCACGAAAACACTAATCGAAAACGGCGGGTCCGTGGGCGGCTTGACGGCGGCTCGCGTCGACTGGCGCAACGAGCAAGGTCGCCTAGAGATGCACGAGATCGCCGATAGCGAGCAGCAATGGCAGGCGGATCTCGTGTTGTTGGCAATGGGCTTTTTGGGTCCGGAGACCTATGTTTCCGGTGCACTCGGCGTCAGCATCGACGAGCGCTCGAATTACCGTGCCGAGCACGGCAGCTTTGCAACGGATGTCGATGGCGTTTTCGCCGCTGGCGACTGTCGTCGCGGCCAGTCACTGGTCGTGTGGGCGATTAACGAGGGTCGTGGCGCCGCGCGGGCGATCGATGAGTTTCTGTGCGGGAGCAGCCGGCTGCCGGCGCCGGGACTTAGCCTCGGTGCGACGGCGCCCTAGATGAGCACCGCAATGACGATCGATCCGAGGCTCGCGTTGCCGGGACGCTCAACGCCGCTCAACGTCGAGCGAGTGCACTACGTCAACGGTCATCCGATCATGGCGCCTTTCCCCGAGCACATGCATCAGGCTTGCTTTGGGCTCGGTTGCTTTTGGGGGGCCGAGCGGCGTTTTTGGCAGCTGTCGGGCGTTCATGCGACGGCCGCCGGTTACGCCGGCGGTGTGACACCAAATCCAACGTACGAGGAGGTCTGCACCGGGCGCACTGGCCACGCCGAGGTCGTTCTCGTCGTGTTCGACCCGAGCGAGTTGAGCTACGCGCAGCTTCTCGCAGTGTTTTGGGAGGCGCACGACCCTACACAGGGTATGCGCCAGGGCAACGACGTCGGCACGCAATATCGCTCGGCGATACTGTGCTTCGACGACGCCCAGCGCAAAGCGGCGGAACGCAGTCGCGACAGCTATCAGGCTGAGCTCGCACGTGCCGGTTACGGTGCGATTACGACCGACATCGCGCTGCTCGGCGAGTTTTATTATGCTGAGACCTACCATCAGCAGTATCTCGCGAAGAACCCGAATGGCTATTGCGGGCTCGGCGGCACGGGCGTTGGCTGTACGTTAGTCGAATAGTCGCGCCGACCGGAAGCGGCCCGCGTCACTGTACACGCCGAAACTCGACCGAGAATATGACGCCTGAGGCGTCGGGCAAATCGTCGGCACTGACCCGCGCGCCATGAAACTCGGCGATTAGTGCGACGACGTACAAGCCGAGCCCGAGGTGCCCTCGGCTCTGACCTTCGCCGCGTAGCGATACCAGCGAATCGAAGATCGACGAGCGCATCGCTTCCGGAAGTCGCGGCCCCGGATTGGCAACCGTGACGACGAGCGTATCGTCGGTCTCGCGTAGACCGACCGCTACCGTCGCGCCCGGCGGACTGAAGCTCACGGCGTTGTCGACGAGCTTGTCGAGCATCTGCGCAACGAGCTCGGCCGAGCCGACGATCTCGGCGCGAGCGTCGCTCGTCGTCAGATCGAACCGGCGATCGGCGTAGACGTCGCGGAAGCCTGCGACAGAGCCGCGTACGACGTCGGCCAACACGAAGCGCTCGCGCGGCGTATCGCCGATTGCATGCTCCAGCGCGGTCGCCTCGCTCATCGCCGCGAGGATTCCGTCGAGTCGCGTTGAGCCGTCGCGGAGCCGCTCGAAATAAGGCACGAGATTCTCGCCGTGCGGCTCGCGCTCGAGATTATCGAGCGACGTCGTGACGACGGCGAGCGGTGTCCTGAGCTCGTGCGCGAGCTTGCCTTTGAGTGTCGTCAGGTACAGCGTGTGCTCCTTGAGCCGCTGCAACAGCGCCGCGAAGCTGCGCGCTAGGTCCCCAATCTCGTCGCTGGCGCCGCGTCCCGGCAGCGTCGGATCGATCTCGCCTTTCGGGCCAAGCGCGGTATCGGCGGCACGGGCGAGGCGCCGGATGCGCATCGACAGATACGTCGCGTAACTCAAAAGGCCCAGCGCGACGAGTACCGACGCGAGCAGCGTGAAGCTCAGCAGGTCGACGAGCGCATCGTTCGTCAACGTCAGGATTGCGTCGCTACTCTGCTCGAGCACGACGGCTCCGGCGAGCCCGTCGGCGCGGCTTATCGGCGCGACCGCGGCAACGATTGCGCTCGTCGTCGTGCCGCGTGTATACCAGGCAACGCCACCGCTCGGCATCGCCGCGCGCAGCGCCGGCGCGTCGAGAAAACCTGGCGGGTTCTCGATATCGGCGTACGCCGGATCGCCGCGTCGTAGGATCGCACCGAGCACCAGCGCGGAGATGCCCGCCTCCGGGCGCTCGAGCATCTGCTCGAACGGATCGATTGCACCGCCGTCGAACAACACCCAGCCGTCGCGATCGACGATTCTAAGCCGCCGCCCCGCGCGCTCGAACTGCGCGGCCTCGTCGGCGAGCGCCTGAGGTCGATAGAGTAGTGCCAGCGGCTCGTTGCGCCACGAGCGATCCATACGGACCGTGTAGTCGCCGAGCGTCAAGGGCGTACTCGCCGCGCTCGGACGATCGACGTCGATGACTGCGGTGCCGAGCGCATCACCCACTGCATCGAGCGGCAGGCGGGCCTCGACAACGTAACCGCGAGCCGTCTCACGCCAGAACGCCGAGACGCGGCTGTCGAGGCGTCCGGAGGGTGCGAACGCGGGCGCGCTCGTCAATTGTGCGCGAACGGGACCCTGCGCGGTCGTTTGTAGCAGCAGCCAGTCGCCGCTCAAGAGCAGCACGCGGTCGCCGTAGGGTCGCTCGGTTGGCGCCGGCTGATAGACGAGCGATTGATCGTCGATCTCGATGTAGAGATAAAGCGCGCGGCCCTGGACGCCTACCCAGAAACGGCCGTTGTCACCGATCGGCCGTTGCGCGGCGGCCGGTAGGTTCCAATCGCTTGCGAAGCCATCGAGCACGGGCGACGTCGCCAACGGTAAAGCGTAGAGAGTGTTATCGACCGACCGCGGCGCAGCTAGCCGCGATTCGGTCAGCGAGCGCTCGTCGAGCGCCGCGGCAACAGTCTGTGCGCTCGCGAGCAGCGTTTGCTCGAGCCCCCCGCGCAGCGCAGACTCGAGCTCTTGCACGTAGCGATATCCAGACCACGGCAGAATCAAGGTCAGCAAACCGACGCACAACAACTGTATGCGCAGCGTCATCGCGGGTCGCTCAACTCGGACCGCTATCGGTCCACCGATATCCCATGCCGTAGACGGTCTCGATCGCGTCGAACGAGCGATCGACAGCCATGAACTTCGCCCGGATCCGCTTGATCTGCGACGTGACAGTGTTGTCGTCGAGCACGACGTTGGCCGCGGCCATCAGCTGCTCGCGACTGCGGACGTGTCCTGGGTTTCTCGCCAACGCGTGCACGACCCAGAACTCGGTGACCGTCAGCGACACCGGAGAATTGCTCCAGGACACGGCCATGCGATCGACGTCGATCAGCAACCGGCCGCGCTCGAGCGTTTGCGACGTTGCCGCGCCCTGCTTCATCGCATCGACGCGTCGCAGCAGCGCGGCGACGCGTGCGAGCAGCTGCTCGAGCCCGACGCGCTTTGTCAGGTAGTCGTCGGCGCCTAGGCGCAAGCCGGAGACGACATCGAGCTCGCTTTCGCGCGCCGTCAAGAAGATGATCGGCAACTGCGCGGAGCGTGCGCGCAACTCGCGGCAGAGCTCGAAGCCGCCCTCGACTTCGGTGCCTAGGTTGATGTCGATTATGACCAGATCGGGCAGTCGGCTCGCAAACGAACCGAGCGCAGCTCGGCGATCTGGAAAACCTTCGACGGCGTAGCCGAGACGCCGCAGCGCCGCGACGTAGTTGTCGCGGATTGAGGTGTCGTCCTCGACGACGGCGATGTGCTTGCGATCGCTGATCGAGCTGCTCCGGTGTCAATCGCGCAAACTGTGATCAGCGCTTTCGCGGTCGGCATGGAGCCGCAGTATGCCTGCGACCGAGATCGCATCCGTAATACGCCCGGTCATGACCCAATCGATCGCATCGGCCAACGGCAGGCGCAGCACGTCGAGGTCCTCGGTCGGATCCGGGGTGGCATCGCCGAACGTGAGCTCCGTTGCGAGATAGACGATACCGAGCTCGTCGGTTACGCAGTTCGACGTATGCAAGCGCATGACCTCGCGCCATTGCACGGCGCTGATTCCCGTCTCCTCGCGAAGCTCGCGTCGTGCCGCGGCTAGCGGCGTCTCTTCGGCTGGGGCTCCGCCCATCGGCAACTCCCACGAGTATTCGTTCAAAGTGTAGCGGTGCTGGCCGACTAGAAAAATATGCTCGTCGGGATCGAGTGCGAGTACGGCTACCGCACGATTCTTGAAATTGACCGTGCCGTAGATTCCTGGATCGCCGGATGGATCGATGACGCTGTGTTCCTCGACGCGAATCCACGGATTCTCGTATTTGAGCTCCGAGCGCAACGTTTGCCAGGATCGTTTCTTCGTCGTCACGCTTAAAGCTGCTCAGTGTCGCCCTGGTACTCGGCTCAGTAGGGTATGTTGAAACGGCGAAACACGCCTGCAACGAGCCACAACGGGCCGATCATCAGAAATTGCAGGTCCCGAAAGAACGCAGGACGGCTGCCTTCGCGCCAATGACCGAAAAATTGACCCGTCCAGCCAGCGACGAACAACGCGACCGATATCAGCCACAGCGGCTCGTTGAGACGATCGAGCCATGCGACGACTGCAACGACGCCGAGCACGAACGGCAGCGTGCCGACTGCGAGGCTGATCGACACGATGAAGTAATAAACGACGGCCGCGAGCAGGAAAACCGTGCCCCAGTTCAACGCTGGCGAAGCATCGCTGAATGTGGCCGGCACCGGTAGCGACCACATCAGGCCGACGACGCTGACGACGATGATCGGTACGCAAATCCAGTGGACGAGCCTGTTCGTCTCATCGCAGTGATTGCGCGCGTACTCAGCAAGCCATTGATCCGTGGTTTTCACAGCGAGTAAGTGCCTGTCACGATCCGACCGATTTCCGGCCTAGTTCACATTTCCTTCCGCCTATCATTGGCATCATCGCGCATAGGTATCAAGCCCAATGCCAGGAGATTGCCCATTATGACAACAGAGGTTATGCGCCGGCGCATCGGCGTGCTGTATATCGCAGCTTCCGTTGTGGTCTCAGCCTGTACGACTCTCGATCCGTACACCGGCGAAGAGCAAGCGTCGCGCGCTCAGAGCGGTGCGATCATTGGCGCCGTCAGCGGCGCAGTTGCCGGGCTGATCACGGGTGACAGCTCGATGGAGCGCAAGAAGCATGCACTGGTAGGTGCGGGCCTCGGCGCGCTCGCCGGCGGTGCCGTCGGCGCTTATCAGGATCGCCAGGAGATGCAGCTGCGCGCTCAGCTCGAGGGCACCGGCGTCAGCGTTTCGCGGATCGGTGACAACATTACGCTCAATATGCCCGGGAACATCACATTTGCGACCGGCAGCGCCGATCTCAATGCTGGCTTCTTTGCAGTGTTGGATTCCGTCGCACTCGTCGTCAACGAGTTCGAGCAGACCGTGATCGAGGTCGCCGGCCACACCGACAGCACGGGTTCGGACGCGTTCAACCAGCAGCTCTCGGTGCGACGCGCCAGCAGCGTGACGTCGTACCTCGTATCGCAGCAGGTGTTCGACGATCGCATCATCCCGGTTGGAATGGG
Source organism: Rhodospirillaceae bacterium (assembly GCA_024640685.1). Classification (GTDB taxonomy): domain Bacteria; phylum Pseudomonadota; class Gammaproteobacteria; order Steroidobacterales; family Rariloculaceae; genus JAHEEM01. The sequence goes on along the minus strand of JAHEEN010000002.1, from coordinate 27,386 downwards.
TGAGTCGCGGCCGGTAGCCGATAACTCGACGGACGCGGGCCGGCAGATGAATCGGCGGGTGGAGCTGACGCTCGTTCCGCTGACCGCCAGCTAGCGCTCAAAGACGAAAAAAAGGGCCCGCGACGGCGCATGTCGTCGCGGGCCCTGTCGTTTAGGCGCCGAATGCAGCGGCTGCTATGACGCGTCCGCTGTCATGTGCTTGCGCAGCTTCGCGATCGCATTGGCTTCGATCTGGCGAATCCGCTCGGCCGACACCTGATACTCGGCCGCAAGCGCGTGCAGCGTCGACTTATCCTCGGTCAGCCAGCGTCGTGCGACGATGCTGCGGCTGCGATCGTCGAGATCGTCGAGCGCAAGTTCGAGCTCATCGTGCGCATGGCCGGCCCAATCGGCGGATTCGACGAGCTCGGCTGGATCGGAGTCGCTGCTCGGCAGATATGCGACCGGCGCATACGTCTCGTCGTCGCCGGGATCGGGATCGAACGAGATATCGTGTCCGGACAGCCTGCGCTCCATCTCGGTCACTTCTTGCGGTTTCACGCCAAGATCCTTGGCAACGGCTTCGGTTTCGTCGGCCGTCAGCCAGCCGAGATGCGACTTCGCCTTACGCAAATTGAAGAACAGTTTGCGCTGTGCTTTCGTCGTTGCGACTTTGACGAGCCGCCAGTTGCGCAGCACGTACTCGTGAATCTCAGCGCGAATCCAGTGAACGGCAAATGAGACGAGGCGCACGCCGACGTCCGGATCGAATCGACGGACGGCCTTCATCAGGCCGACGTTACCCTCTTGAATCAGATCGGCGAGCTGCAGGCCATAGCCGCTATAGCTGCGAGCGATGTGCACGACGAAGCGCAGATGCGACAGGACGAGGTGTTGCGCGGCCTCGATGTCGTCATGCTTGCGTAGACGCGTCGCGAGCGCGAACTCCTCTTCGGCTGCGAGGATCGGCACGGCTGACACGGCCTGGATGTAGTTGTCCAGGCTGCCGACTGGCCCCTGCAGCATCAGCTCACGGTCTCGAACGACAATGGCACCGACAGTCACGTTGATGAGTCTCCTTTGACCTGTGGCGGCAAGTTTAGCACTCGTTGTCTTAGAGTGCTAAGGCGGCCGGTAGTTCCCGCAAGCCCGCGACTAAAACATTTTAAAAACTAATAACTTAAGTCGGCTCTATCGCCCTCAAATGACGCGCTGTCGCTATGCCGGCGCCGAGCCAGCCCAAAATCGCACCGCTGCCGAGCAGCAGTCCTGCTTCGCGGGCCGTCAGTCCGCGCAGCTCATATGCCGAGCCGTACAGCCCGGCCAGCGCCCGTACCGGCTCGGCGATCAGGAGTAGGCTGACGCCGATCGTCAGCATCGCGAGAATCGCGCCGGTCAGTCCGTAACTGAGCCCCATATAGAGAAATGGCCTGCGGATGAACGCGTCACTGCCGCCGACCAGCTTGACGACCTCGATCTCGGTTCGCCGATTGTTGATTTCCAGACGAATCGTATTGCCGATGACGAGCACGACCGCGAGTGCCAACAGCACGGTTGCGATGTCGACGATTCGCTCGACGAGCAACACGATTGCGCGCAGGCGCTCGACCCAGGCCGTGTCGATTTGAACGAAATCGACTTCCGGTAGTGCTTCGAGCGCGTCCGCGAGTGCTTGAATTTCGGCGCGCGTGCCGCCTGCCGGACGCACGACGAGCGCATGTGGTAACGGATTGTCGTCGAGTGCGTCGAGCGCATCGCCGAATCCCGAGTAGCTCTTGAACTCTGCCAACGCGTCATCGCGCGAGACGTGCGTGACCTGTGCGACGTCGGCGCGTCGCTCGACAGTGTCCGCAAGCTCCGTTGCGCGCTCCGTGTCCACATCCAATCGCAAGTAGGCCGAGAAGTCGATCGCGCCGGCCCACGAGCCGCTCAGCGCGTCGATGTTGTTAACGAGTACGCGCATACCGGCCGGCAACGCTAGCGCAATCGCGATCACGACGACGGTCATCGTGCTGCCGACGGGCTGGCGCGCGAGACGGCCGTACGCGCCGAGCAGGTTCTGCGCGTGCAGTGACAGATAGTGGCGCGCTCTATGAATCACGACAGACCTTCCGATGCGAGCCGGCCAGCCTCGAGCTTGATCTGTCGATGACCGAGCCGCTCTACGAGCTCGAGATCGTGCGTCGCGATCAAGATCGTCACGCCAACCTCGTTGAAGCGCTCGAACAGTCGCATGATATCTAGCGAAAGGTCCGGATCGAGATTGCCGGTCGGCTCATCGGCGATGACCAGATCCGGCCTACTTGCGACAGCTCGCGCGATACCGACTCGCTGTTGCTCGCCGGCTGACAGGGTAACCGGTAGGCCGTGCTCGCGGCCGAGCAGGCCGACCTGATCGAGCGCTGCGCGCACGCGGCGCTCGATATCGCGACGCCGCGCCGCAGCGATCACGAGGGGTAGCGCGACGTTGTCGAAAATCGTGCGGTCGTGCAGCAGCTTGTGATCCTGAAAGACAATGCCGATCTGGCGCCGAAAATACGGAATCTGACGGCGTCTTATCCGTGACGTATTGTGATTGTTGATCAGCACAGTGCCGCGCGACGGCCGCTCGATCAGCGCGACGAGCTTCAGCAACGTACTCTTGCCGGCGCCGGAGGGTCCGGTCAGGAACGCCATTTCGCCCTTCGCAATCTCGAAGCTGATGCCGTTCAACGCATCGCGTCCGTTCGGGTAGCGTTTGTGGACGCTCGTGAACTGGATCATGCCGGCTCCGCTCCGACGAGGGCTTGGGCGAACGCGCGTGCCTCGAACGACAGTAGGTCGTCTGCGGACTCGCCGACTGCGACGAAGCGCACCGGAATCCTCTGCTGCCGCGCAATCGCAAGCAGTATGCCGCCTTTCGCCGTGCCGTCTAGCTTCGTGATCACGAGTCCGGTGACGCCGAGCGCCCTATCGAACTCGGCGGCTTGTGCCAGGGCATTCTGGCCCTGGCTCGCATCGATGACGAGCAGCGTCTCGTGCGGCGCCGCAGCGTCGAAGCGGCCGATAACGCGTTTGATTTTCTTGAGCTCGTCCATCAGATTGTCGGCCGTGTGCAGGCGCCCGGCCGTGTCGGCGATGACAATGTCGGTGCCGCGGCGCGCAGCTGTCGAGAGCGCATCGAAGACGACCGCCGCAGGATCAGCGCCGCTAGATTGCGCAGCAACGATCGACCCAGTCCGATCGCCCCACGCGCTGAGTTGCTCGATCGCGGCAGCTCGATATGTGTCGCCTGCCGCGAGTAATAACGAGTGTCCAGCAGCGCTCCATCGTGCAGCTAGCTTGCCGATCGTCGTCGTCTTACCGGTGCCATTGACACCGACAACGAGCACGACAAAGGGTTTGGCGTCTGCGCGAACGTCGATCGGCTGCTCGACGGTCTCGAGGAGCTCTGTGACGAGGTCTACTAGTTGAGCACTGGCGCTGCGCTCGTCGGTGCGGGAGCGTTTGAGGCGCTCGATGAGCCATTCGGTCGCATCGACTCCGACATCGGCGAGCAACAATCGGGACTCGAGCTCATCGAGCGCGGCCGCATCCCAGCTACCACCGGTGCGAAAAATATCGCCGGTCAACAAATCACGACCCTTGGCGAGCGACGCGCGCAGCCGGCCGATCAAGCTCGTCCCGGCCATATTCAACGGCTACCCGGGATACGGTCGATCGCGCGACCCGGAGGCTGGCGATCGCGGCTGACGCGCGCGGTTCGTGCCGCGTTGCACGCACGAATGCAATCTGCTCTTGGATCGAACAACGGACTATCGACGGGGGCGCGCATGCGTGGCGGGATTATACTCGCAGCCCATGGCCTCTCAATGACGGCCGCTCACGACGAATACGCAACGCACCGGCGCATCGTGACCGCGTGCCGGACTCGGCATGGCGGTCGAGCGTACGGCAACTCGAGGTGAACGCTACGGCTCGACGAACGACAACGCGAAGCCGCAACCGCGTGCGCATCATCGGCGGCCAATGGCGCGGACGGCTCATCGACATAGTTGAGGACACGCCCGTACGGCCGACTCCGGATCGTGTGCGCGAGACCGTGTTTAATTGGTTGGCGCCGGACATCCAAGCCGCGACCTGCGTTGACCTGTTCGCCGGCACCGGCGTGCTTGGGCTCGAGGCGCTGTCGCGCGGGGCCCGCGACGTCGTGTTCATCGAGCAGGACCGCAGGCTCGCACGCGCGCTGCGCGCGCAGCTTGCTGCGCTCGAGTCCGACGCGAGTGTCATCGAAGGCTCGGCGCTGACGGTGCTGCGCGGCCCGCGCGGGCGGCGCTTCGATATCGCGTTCGTCGATCCGCCATACGCAATGGAGCTCGCTCCGGTTCTGGAAGTGCTGCTCGATTGGCTCACCGACACTGCGACGATCTACGTCGAGCGTCCGCGGTCCGGGCAGGGCTTAAGCGCCTCGGCCGACGAGAGTCGCGGCCTTCGCGTCGCCAAGGAGGCGCGCGCCGGGGACGTGCTCTACGGCTTGCTGCGCTTCGAGCGCGCATGACGGGCCGCGTGCGCGAAGGCTAGAATACGCTCGTCGAGCCAGCGGAGAATGCATTGGCGCAGAGTGTAGGGGCGGTCTATCCCGGCACGTTCAACCCACTGACCCGCGGCCACGAGGACCTCGTGCGCCGTGCGGCGAAGCTATTTGATCGTGTCGTCGTCGCGATTGCCGAGAGTCCAGGCAAATCCCCGCTGTTCTCGTTAGCAGAGCGAGTCGATCTCGCCCGCGCCGTCTTGAGCGATCTACCGAGCGTTAGTGTCACCGGCTACGACGGGCTGACCGTCGACTTCGCACGTGCGAACGAGCTCGGTGTCATCCTGCGAGGCTTGCGGGCTGTCTCGGATTTCGAGTACGAGTTTCAGCTCGCGACGATGAATCGGCATCTGACCGACGAAGTTGAGACCGTGTTTCTGACGCCGACCGAGAACTACACGTTCGTCTCTTCGAGTCTCGTACGCGAGATCGCCGAGCTCGGTGGTGACATTTCGGCGTTCGTGCATCCACGAGTCGCCGCCGCCCTCGAGTCGAAGTTCGGGGGTCGCTAGTGAGCGCATTGCGTGATCGTCTCCGCGGCATCGTCGTTGTCGCGTCCGCTCTCACTACCGTCACCGCTCTGGCGCAGCACGCGCCCGATCGCGCTGCCGTTGCGAGCGCGCATCCACTTGCCAGTGAAGCGGGCATCGAGGTGCTCGCAGCTGGCGGCAATGCGTTCGATGCAGCGATTGCCGTCAGCGCGTCGCTGAGCGTTGTCGAGCCGTTCGGGTCGGGCATCGGCGGCGGTGCGTTGTTCTTGTTGCAGCCTGCAGGCGACGGCCAGGCCGTCATGGTCGATGCGCGCGAGAAGGCACCCGGCGCTGCGCATCGCGACATGTATCTCGATGCGGCCGGCGAGCCGATTCCGCGCGCATCCCGTGACGGCGCTCTCGCGGCCGGTATCCCCGGTCTGCCAGCAGCGCTCGCGCATCTCGCAGAGCGCTATGGCGAGCTACCGTTGGAGCGATCTTTGGCGCCGGCGATCCGCCAGGCTCGTGACGGCTTTCCGGCATACGCGGGTCTATTGCGGCGGATCGAGTCTCGCAGCCGCGGCATGAACGCTGCCGCGCGCAAGGCGTTCATGCCGGGTGGTGCGCTTCCGGTCGAAGGCCAGTTGCTTCGCCAGCAAGACTTGGCCGCAACGCTGCAAGCACTCGCCGATCAGGGCCGCAGTGGGTTCTACGGCGGTCGCGTCGCGGAGCGACTCGTTGCCGGCGTGCGCGCGGGCGGTGGAATCTGGTCGACCGAGGACCTTGCGGACTACGCAGTCATCGAGCGGCCGGCCGTGACCGGCCAGTATCGAGGCGCCGAGATCGTCTCGGCAGCGCCGCCGTCATCGGGCGGCGTCGCATTGATCGACATGCTGAACATGCTCGACGGTTTCAACGTAGCAGGTCTCGATCGAGTCGGTCGCGTGCATCTGCTGACCGAGGTCATGCGACGCGCGTATCGCGACCGCGCCGTTTATCTCGGCGACACCGACTTTGTCGATGTGCCGATCGCGCGTCTGACGCATCCGTACTACGCGTCCGGCCAGAGCGCGACGATTCGTCTCGACCGTGCGACGCCGAGCGATGCGTTGCCCGGCGTCTCGCTCCCGCCGACCGGACCCGGCGATCAGACGAGCCATTTCTCGGTGCTCGATTCGCGCGGCAATGCCGTTGCCGCGACCCAGTCGATCAATTTCTCGTTCGGAAGCGGCTTCATGCCGGCGGATACGGGCGTGATTCTGAACAACGAGATGGATGATTTCTCGATCAAGCCCGGCGTTCCGAACGGCTACGGGCTGATCGGCGCTGAGGCAAACGCGATTGCGCCGCACAAGCGAATGCTATCGAGCATGACCCCGACGATATTGAAGAGCGCGCGCGGTATCGCGTTGCTCGGCACACCGGGCGGAAGCCGCATCATCACAATGGTGTTTCTCGCGAGTCTGGCATGGATCGAAGGTGGCGACGCCGCTGCGATGGTGGCCGTGCCTCGATTCCACCATCAGTACTTGCCCGACGTCATCGAATATGAGCGCGGCGCGCTGGATGCCGCGACGCTCGCCGGCCTAGAACGGCTCGGACACTCGCCACGCGAGGTCGGACGTGGCTACGGCGACATGCACGTCGTGACTTGGGATACGGAAACCGGTGCGGTCGACGCGGCCAGCGATCCGCGCGGCATCGGCGAGGTCCGCTACACAACGCGCTGAGTGCGCGTCTAACGCTGGCACCGCCGGCAGTAGTACGTCGCGCGCTGGCCGACGACGCGTAGCTTCACGGCTGCTCCGCAGGCGACGCACGGCTTCCCCTCGCGCCCATAAACGGCGAGCGTTTGCTGGAAGTAACCGGGGCGCCCATCGCTGCTGACGAAATCGCGCAATGTCGTTCCGCCCGCGTCGATCGCGCGCTGCAACACCGCCTTGACCGCATCGGCGAGGTAATCGAGGCGCGGCGCCGCGATGCGGCCGGCGGCCCGCAGCGGGTGAATGCCGGCGTCGAACAACGCCTCGTTCGCGTAGATGTTGCCGACACCAGTGACAACTCGGGCGTTCATCAACAGCTGCTTGATCGCGACCCGACGTCCGCGACAAACAGTAGCGAGATAAGCGCCGTCGAACTCAGGCTCCAATGGCTCGATGCCGAGGTTCTCGAGCAGCCAATGGGTCTCGGGCGTCGCGCTGAAGCTTACGCTGCCGAAGCGACGCGGATCGTTGAACCGCACACGGGCACCGCTCGTGAGCACGATATCGATGTGATCGTGGGCGGCCGGCGGGCCAGGCTCGGGCAAGAATCGCAGGCTGCCGGACATGCCGAGATGCCAGATCAACGTGCCGGTCTCTGTCTCGATCAACAGATACTTGCCGCGTCGTCCGAGCGCACGGACCGTGCGACCCTCGACGCGCTTACCGATCGCCGGATCGACCGGCCAACGCAGCCGTGCGTCACGAACGTCGAGCGCAGCGATCAGCTCGCCGACGAGCCTCGGCTCGAGCGCACGTCGGGTCGTTTCTACTTCGGGAAGCTCGGGCATCGCGGCGAGGTTACGCCGGGAGCGCGGCCCGATCCAGAGCCGGTATCGCGCTGAATTGCGACGCCCCGCACAGTGCTCGGTTGCCGGTTGGAGTACACCAATGCGTGGGCTATAGTCGGCAGCGTTTTCGAGTCACCGGAGCCGAGCGCGATCGTGCAATTCGTATTTGACCACTACCACGGCTTGGCGGGCCTATCGTTCTGGGGCTACGTCGGTGTGACGCTTGCATTCGTCCATATCACGTTGCTCGGAATCACGCTTTACTACCACCGCGATCAAGCGCACCGCGCCATCGATCTGCACCCGGCGCTACGCCACTTTTTTCGGTTGTGGTTGTGGATCAACACCGGCGCGAACACGAAGGCGTGGGTTGCCGTGCACCGCAAGCATCATGCGCTCTGCGAGCGCCACGGCGATCCGCACAGCCCGAAGATATTCGGCTTGAAGACCGTCCTGCTACGCGGCGCTGAGCTCTACCAGGTCGCGGCTAGGGAGCCCGAGACGCTCGAGAAATACGGCAAGGGAACGCCGGACGACTGGCTCGAGCGCAACGTCTACTCGCGTTGGCCGGACGGCGGTATCGCGCTGCTCGCCATCGCCGATCTCGTGCTGTTCGGCGTGCCTGGCATCATCATGGTCGCCGTTCAGCTTATTACGATGCCGGCGCTCGCAGCCGGGGTCATCAACGGGCTCGGTCATGCGGTGGGCTACCGTACCTTCGACACCGATGATGCGTCCACGAACCTCTGGCCTTTGGCGTTGTTCGTTGCTGGCGAAGAGCTGCACAACAACCACCACGCGTTTCCGAGCTCGGCCAAGTTCTCGTTACGTCGCGGTGAGGTCGATCTTGGCTGGCTGCACATTCGTCTGCTGGCGCTGCTGCGGCTCGTCCGGATTCGACGCGTCGCGCCGCAGCCCGAGCTCGTCGAAGCGCCTCGAACTTTGGACATTGCCGCGCTGCGCTCGATCATCGTCAACCGCATGCATGTCTGGCGCCACTACACGCACAGCGTGGCATTGCCGGTACTCCGATACGAACTCGAGCGGGTCGGCGAGAATGCCGGCACGGTGCTAGCCCGCGCGCGCCGCTTCATGACTCGGCCGCCGGGTATGCTCGACAGCCGCTCGAGGGAGCGCGTCGAGGAGCTGATGCTGAAGCACGCGAGCTTCAAGACGGTCATGGAGTTTCGCGCCGAGCTAAAGGCGCTGTGGGGCGGAACGCATCGCAGCAACGATCAATTGCTCGCCGATTTTCGCGAATGGTGCGCACGTGCCGAAGCAAGTGGCATCCATAAGCTTCAGGAGTTCGCCGTCTACCTGCGCTCGTTTGCACCGATGCCGCAATCGAGTCTCGCCTGATGTGGTGACGGGCTAGCAAAAAAACGCCGCTCGATGGCGGCGTCTTTCTACTTGATCTTCGTTTCCTTGTAGATCACATGCTTGCGGATCGTGGGGTCGTATTTCTTGACCTCCATCTTCTCCGGATGCAAGCGCTTGTTCTTCGTCGTCGTGTAATAGTGACCGGATCCGGCCGACGACATCAATCGTATCTTCTCACGCATCGCTATGCTCCGAACTAAACCTTCTGGCCGCGGGCGCGCAGATTGTTGACTACCTTCTCGATGCCGAGCTTGTCGATGATGCGCAGGCCCTTGTGCGATACCCGCAAGCGCACATAGCGCTGCTCCGACTCGAGCCAGAACCGCTGCGTGTGCAGGTTCGGCAGGAACCGCCGGCGCGTCCTGTTGTTGGCGTGGGACACGTTGTTCCCCGACATCGGACGCTTTCCTGTGACTTGGCAGATTCTTGACATGGCCGTTTCCCACCGGTCCCCAGAGATTTCGAGCCGCGCAGTTTAACCGTTGGGAGGCCCTATATCCAGCCGCGTTCGGCGAGGGATACGTGGCTCGCCCGGCTGACGATCAGGTGGTCGAGCAGCCGGATGTCGACGAGCTCTAGCGCGTCACCGAGGCGTCGCGTGATCCCGCGGTCGGACTCACTGGGCTCGGCGACCCCGGAGGGGTGGTTGTGTCCGACGATCAAAGCGGCGGCGTTGTGGTGCAGCGCGCGCTTGACGACCTCGCGCGGATGCACGGTGGCACCGTCGATCGTGCCGCGAAACAGCCGCTCGAAGCCGATCAGTCGGTGACGGGTGTCGAGGTACAGGCAGCCGAAGACCTCGTGCGGCAGGTCCGCGAGCTCGGCCTGCAGCAACTGGGCGGCCTCGCTCGGCGCCTTCAGCGGGCCGCCGCGGCGCAACGGCTCGCTCAGATAGCGGCGCCCGAGCTCGATCGCCGCCTCGAGCCGAGCTACCCGCGCCCGACCGAGCCCGGGTATCGCGTCGAGCTGAACCGGGCTCATCGCGAGCACCTCGTGCAATCCGCCGCTTGCCGCGAGCAGCGCGTCGGCGAGATCCAGTGCCGCGCTACCGCAGCGGCCGCCGACGAGCAGCACCGCGAGCAGCTCGGCATCCGACAAGCTCGCGACACCGGCGCGCAGCATTCGCTCCGCCGGACGCTCGACTCTCCGATAGGCCTGCTCTAAGGCGATCAGCTCAGTTGACGTCATAGGCCCACGATAGGGCCGCGCAGCGCGCGGGTGAAAGCGCAGAATCCGGCCAATTCAGCCGATTAGCGTTCGATCAGCAGCATGAGTCCGACGAATACGATTTCGTCGTTGACGCTCGAGTCGGTAACCCCGGCGTAAACTTCGAGCAGCGAACCGGCGCCGACCGGAAACGAGACGCCGGCGCTCAACGTGTCTGCCGAGCGGCGCAAGAACGCGTCCTCGACGCGGTCGTAGTAGACGCTGTAACCGCGCGGCCCCGTCTGGCGCCGTAGGCTCAGCCCGACGCGGTTATCGAGAAACGATGTTTCCGAAAGCAAACGCCGTGCCGAGCCTACCGCAAGGACGCCGGTGACGCGATCGGCGAGCTGCACGAACTCGTCACGCGTCGAGTCGCGCAATAGCGCGAGCGTCTGAATGTCGAACGTGCAGCCAAAGTCGTCATAGTCGTAGCTCATCCCCGCGATCGAGAAGCTCCAGGTATCGCCACGGTAGCCGAGGCGTGCGCCGAGCCCGATGTCGTCGACGGCGCAGTCGGCCGTGCCGGTGATCCTCACGGTCGTGCCATCGCGGCGCTCGACGATGCGATCGACGGCGAGCGTATCGAAGTCGCTGTGCTTGAGCTGACCTTCGAGCGCCAACGTCCATCGTGGGCCGTGCCAATCGATGCTGCCGGTCAGGCGCCCGACGCGTGAAAGCCCCTCGTCACGCCAGCTGCCAAGACCGAGGCGTAGGCCTACACGGCCGAAATCGTGATCGACGCTGCCCGTGAGTGCGGTCGTGCGAAAATCTGCCAGTGGCGTCGTCGTATCGGACTGCGATGCCGATAAATCCCACGACGTCGCGGTCGACCACGCGCCACCCAAGCCACCGAACACGAGATAGCCGTTCGCCTCGTCGAACTCAGCCCCGACCGTGCCGAAGCCTCCTTGAGCGGCCGCGGGCGAGCCTGCGAGCAGCGCGACGACTCCGGCCGCGGCGGCCGATGAGAACCTCGAATGAGGTCGCGGCATCTACTTTCTCCGTGGCGGCGGTTGAGCCCAACGCGCGAACGTAGCCGAGGGCACGGGCGTTGTCCGTGATTCGTAGCTCATCGGATGCAACGCGCTCGTGCGAATCGCGCAGATCGCGGTTTGGGGGCGGTGATACTCGTCCCGTCACGCTATCGCACGTGGTGCCGCTTTGTCCGTAGCTCGCGGCCGACGGTCTTCCGCCAACATCTACGGCCGCTACACGGCGCCTTGGTCGGTGGAAATGGCTCGGCTCTAGGTCTAAGCTCCGCGGCTGGGTAGGATCAACGTATGCAGAAGCAGGACGACAAGCGACCGCGGATTTTGCTCGGTGTCAGCGGCGGAATCGCCGCTTACAAGAGCCCCGATCTCGTGCGCCGACTCGTCGAGCGCGGCGCCGACGTGCAGGTCGTCATGACGCGCGGCGCTTGTGAGTTCGTCTCGCCATTGACGTTTCAGGCCGTCTCGGGCCGGCCTGTCCGCGACGATATCTGGGATGCCGAAGCCGAGGACGCGATGGGCCATATCGCGCTCGCGCGCTGGGCGGATCTGCTGGTCGTGGCGCCTGCGACGGCGCACGCAATCGGCGCGCTTGCGAACGGGCTCGCCGGCGATCTGCTCGGTACCGTCTATTTAGCGACGGCGGCACCGACGTGGATTGCGCCGGCAATGAACCATGCGATGTGGGCGCACGAGGCCGTACAGACGAACGTGCGCACACTCGAGCAACGCGGCGTGCGGATTCTCGGTCCCGCTGTCGGTGATCAGGCCTGTGGCGAGCACGGCCCGGGCCGAATGCTAGAGCCAGCGGACATCGCCGCTGCGGTCTTCGAGGCACCGACGACGCTGGTATCACAAGCGCTCAAAGGCGTACGCGTGCTCGTGACGGCCGGTCCAACACGCGAGCCTATCGATCCCGTGCGCTACGTGACGAATCGCAGCTCCGGCAAGATGGGCTACGCGCTCGCGCACGCGGCGCGTCAAGCCGGTGCCGACGTGACGCTCGTCAGCGGTCCTGTGGCGCTCGGTGTGCCGCCGGGCGTAAGCCACGTGAGCGTCGAGACAGCCGAGGAGATGTACTCGGCCGTGCACGAGCGGATCGACGCGGCGGACCTGTTCATCGGCTGCGCGGCGGTTTCCGACTATCGCCCAGCAAGCCAGTCGCCGCAGAAGATCAAGCGTAAAGCCGAGGAGATGAGCCTCGCGCTGGTGCGTTCGAAGGATACGCTTGCAAGCGTTGCGAAGCTCGCCGGTGGGCCGTTCACGGTCGGATTCGCGGCCGAGACCGATAACGTCGTCGATCATGCGCGCCAGAAGCTCGAGAACAAGGGCGTCGACATGATGGCGGCCAATAGGGTTGGCCCGGACTGCGGCTTCGATCAGGAGACCAACGCATTGACGGTGCTGTGGCGTGGTGGCGAGCAGACGCTCGAGCAGGCGCCGAAGTCGGTGCTCGCGCGCCGCCTAATCGCGCTGATAGCCGAGCGTTTCCGGCACGCGCGCGATCGGAATCAGTCGACGAATGCAAACGCGCCGGCCTGACGGCAGTCGTCGATGGGTCAAGCGCAGCGCATAGAGCTCAAGATTCTCGATCCCCGAATCGGTGTCGAGATACCGCTGCCGACGCGGGCGACCGATGGCTCGGCGGGCGTCGATCTCAGAGCATGCCTAGCACAGCCACTCGAGCTCGGTCCCGGCGACTGCGAGCTCGTTCGCACCGGTCTTGCCATCCATATCGAGGATCCGGGCCTCGCCGCGGTAATTCTGCCGCGCTCGGGGCTCGGCCATAAGCACGGTATCGTGCTCGGCAACCTCGTCGGTCTGATTGACTCCGACTACCAAGGCGAGCTGATGATTTCGTGTTGGAATCGCGGCGCGAGCGCGTTTCGGATCGAACCCGGGGAGCGCTTGGCGCAGCTTGTGATCGTCCCGGTCGTGGAGGCGCAGTTCGACGTCGTCGAGGACTTTCGTCTGAGCGAGCGCGGCGCCGGCGGGTTCGGCCATACTGGCCGAGGCTGACGGCGGGCTAGGAGCCTTTGAGCTCCTCAAAGCGAGCGATGTCGCTCGCGAACGCCGTGGCGAGCTCGCCCTGCTCTGTGCGGCTGCGCGCCAATGTCTGTTCGTAAAGGCTGATCGATGCGATCGTCTTCGACAGCTCCAGCCCGAGCGCTTCGGGCACCTCGGGTGCGTCCGGATTGTCGCTGTACGGCCGGTAGTCGGATGCCTCACGCTTGAGGCGCTCGAGCCGCTTGCGGAGATTGCCGAGGTAGTGCTCGGTGACCTTGATCTGGGCTTCGAGCAGCTCTAGGCGGCGGTCTCTGAGGCGTTCGATTTCCTCGACGGACAGATACGTATCGAGCAGGATCTGGTCGCGGCGCGAATCGGCGACGCGAGCGTCGCGAGCTACCTGCTCGGCCGCTGCAAGTCGGGCCCGCTCCTCGCGCTCCTCGTCAGTCAGGATGCCTTCCTGGATACCGACGCGCACACCTTGGGTGTTCAACAGGTCACGGTCGCGATCGGCATACTGCGGTGGCACGTGATCGCCATAGTGAACGACGCCGTCATCATCGACCCACCGGTACGTCTGCGCTTGGCCGCTGGCATCGGTGCCAGCCAGCCCGATAGCGAGGACCGTAGCAGCGATTGTCAGAGTTCGAGCGCTCACTTTATGTCAAATGTGCCGTCTAAGAACCGATTCGAAGGTATACCAGATCACCCGGTCGAGTAAGAATACCTGCGCCTCGGTTTTCGGACCTTGACGCAGGTCTCGATTGGCAAGCGCGTCAGCTGTCGCGGGTTAGCGCCACGCCGTAGCGATTTCGATACGAGCGTACACTGGGTAGATATTGCGCGTAATCCTCGTCACTTTCCAGATGCTCGACGAGGTCTGTCAGCGAGATGATGCTGCGAATCGGAATATTCAGCTTCGTCTCGAGTTCCTTGACCGCCGACAGGCGGTTGCGCCCGCCGATTTCCTCACGATCGAGGGCAACCAGCACGCCCGCGGGTGTAGCACCGGCAGCCTCGATGATTGCGAGTGCCTCGTTGATTGCGGTACCCGCCGTGATGACGTCGTCGAGAATCAGGACCCGGCCGCGCAGTGGCGCGCCGATGCTGGTCCCGCCCTCGCCGTGATCCTTGGCTTCCTTCCGGTTGTAGGCGAACGGGTAGTCGTCATCGTAATACTCGGCAAGCGCGGCGGCCGTCAGAGTGACGAGCCCGATGCCCTTGTACGCCGGGCCGAATAGCATATCGAACTCGAACTCCATCGACGTGATCGCCGATGCGTAGCAGCGTCCGAGCTTCGCGGCCGCATAGCCGGTGTTGAACAGGCCCGCGTTGAAAAAATACGGGCTGACCCGGCCGGACTTGAGCTCAAACTCGCCGAACTTCAGCACCTCAAGCTCGAGCGCGAGGTCCAGGAACTGAGTCTTGTAGGCTTTCATATCGGTGGATTCGTGCCCGTCTCAGGATGCCCAGTCAGCCACGCATCGGGCTCCACTCGGCTTGATCGTGGGTATCATACAGCGCTTCGTTGAGCTTCGGGCGCGCCGCAACTGCGGGTCCCGTGTCCGCCAACGTCGATCGGGAGTTGTCCGTGCGAATCATCAGTTTCAACGCTAACGGCATTCGCTCGGCCGCGCGCAAAGGGTTCTTCGACTGGTTCTCGCGGCAGCGGGCGGATGTGCTATGTGTGCAGGAGCTCAAGGCAAAGGAGCAACAGATCGAAGGCACGCCGTTCGTGCGGCGCTCGTTGCATCGCTTCGTGCACGAAGCCGAGAAACCGGGCTACAGCGGTGTGGCGCTCTATACGCGCGAGCAGCCGCTGCGCACGGTCTATGGTCTGGGCATCGAGGAATTCGACCGCGAAGGCCGCTACATAGAGGCTGAGTTCGAGCGCTTCGCAGTTGTCAGCGTCTATCTACCGTCCGGCACGACCGGCGACGTGCGCCAGGCCGTCAAATACCGATTTCTCGATGCGTTCGAGGCCCACTTGGCGCAGCTTCGACGGCGGCGCAAGCCGTACATTGTGTGCGGCGACTTCAATATCGCGCATCGCAAGATCGACATCAGGAACTGGCGCAGCAACCAGAAGAACTCGGGCTTCCTGCCCGAGGAGCGGGCTTGGATGGAGGCGTTGCTGACGCGGGGCGGCTACGTCGATGCTTTCCGCGTCGTTAATCAGGCGCCCGATGAGTATACGTGGTGGTCGAATCGCGGCCGGGCGCGCGAGAACAACGTCGGTTGGCGCATCGACTATCAGATCGTCAGTGAATCCCTCGAGGGCTCCGTGCGGCGCGCGGCGATCTACAGAAACAAGTTCTTCTCCGACCACGCGCCGCTGACGATCGATTATGAAATAGGCTGACCGTTAGCCTCGAGGCTCGTTGATAGCCTCGTCGGTTTGCGACCATGGGGCGACGCGCAGCAGCAACAAGAGCCCGGGAATGGCGACCGCCACGCAGAGAAGGTAAAAATTAAAGTAGCCGATCGCCTCGATGATGAAGCCGGTGCTCGCGTTCGCGAGCGTCCGTGGGACCGCCGTCAAGCTTGTCAACAGCGCAAGCTGGGTCGCCGTGAAGCGTGTGTTCGTCTGTTTCGCCATGAACGCCCACAACGCGACCGCTCCGAGCCCGACGCCGAGGTATTCGAAAGATGCAGCGGCAAACAAAGCGTAGAGATTGTCGCCGATCTTCGTGAGTGCAGCGTATCCTAGTATCGAGAAGATCTGCACGAACCCGAACAACCACAGCGCCTTGTTCAACGACAATTTCAGCATCAGCAGGCCGCCGATTGCCGTGCCGACGATCGATGAGCCGAGTATCGCGAACTTCGCGACGGTGCCGATCTCGGTCAGCGTGAAGCCCATGTCGATGAAGAACGGCGTCTGTAGCGCTACCGCCATGTTGTCGCCGAGCTTGTAGAGGACTAGAAAGCTCAACACGGTCAATGCCGACTTTAAGCTGTCGCGCTGAAAGAATTCGTGGAAGGGTTCGACGACGGCATCCCTGAGCGATTGCGGCGCGGTCGATTCATCGGCCGTCTCCGGCACGAGCAGCGTCGTGACGATGCCGATGGCCATGAACAAACCGACAATCCAGAACACCACGCTCCACGGCAGCACATCGGCGAGGACGAAAGCGAGAGATCCTGGAACTAGCGATGAGACGCGATAAGCGTTGACGAAGATCGAGTTACCGGTGCCAAGCTCGTCGTCGGATAAGAGCTCACGGCGATACGCGTCGAGCAAAATGTCCTGCGTTGCGCCGAACAGCGATGTCGCAAACACGAGCCACACGACGATGGTCAAATCGCGAGTCGGGTTGAGCGCGCCGAATTGCACGATCGTCAGCAGCAGCAGTACTTGGCTGACGATCGTCCAGCCGCGGCGCCTGCCGAGAAACGGCAGACGGTAGCGATCGAGAAACGGCGCCCAGACGAATTTCCACGTATACGGCAGCGTGACGATCGTGAAGAGCCCAATCGTCGCGAGGTCGACGCCTTCGGTTCGAAGCCAGCCGGGTACCAGCTGAATCAGAACGTAGAGGGGCATGCCCGACGTAAAGCCCTGGAAGATGCAGATCAGCATCCGCTTCGTAAGAAGTATCTCCTGCCACGGTTTGGCCGGTGCGTTAGTGGAGGTTTCTGTCTGCAATACTCGTCTCGATCAGCGTGCGACTATGCGGCGTGCCGCGATCCGGAGTGACGCAGCGTACCGTCAACACGGTCGTCATTTGGTGATCCACTATACAGTTGCGCTATCGTCTGCCGTTATCGTGCGCCGAAGGCGACACCGATCGAGGCAGAATGCGGTCGATATGATACGACTATGCGCTTTATCCGACCTGCGCGACCCCGGCACGTTCGAGCTCGGCTGGGGCGAAGGCGATTGGCCGCTGTCGCTGTTTATCGTGCGCCGGGGCGACAACGTATTCGGCTACGTCAACCGCTGCCCACACGCTGGTCACGAGCTGAATCTGATGCCGAACGAGTTTTTGACAACCGACGGCGACTTGATCCTGTGCCGCTCCCACGGCGCGCGGTTTCGCACAGACGACGGCATCTGCGTGCTCGGTCCGTGCCCGGGCGCATCGCTCGCCACGTTTGCGGTCACGGTTGTCGATGGCGACGTCGTTGCCGAGCGCGACACGCTGGACGCGTTGGTCAGCCGCCATTCCGGCTAGCAGTCTGTCGAAAAACGCTCAGACGGCACATTTCGGCGTTGAAAGCGCTCTCAAAATGCTCATGTACTGGCGTGTACACTGCGCTTTTTCGAGCGTTTTCGTCTTGAACTGCACTCGTCTGAGCGTTTTTCAACAGACTGCTAGTCGACTCGCCGAAAGTAGAGGTCGGCCACGGCGTGGCCGAGTCGCCGGCCGCGCAGCTCGAATTTCGTCGGCGCCCGGGCGCTCGTCGGGTAACGGCCTGCATCCGCAGGCGTCAGCGGCACAAACTCCGTGGTCCGCTCGAGCACTTCGCGAATGTGCTCGGCGTAGTGCGGCCAGTCCGTGGCAATATGCAGTAGCCCGCCCGGTTTCGTAATCCTCGCGAGCGCCGCGACGAAGCTCGTCTGAATCAGTCGTCGCTTGTGATGGCGTTTCTTAGGCCACGGATCGGGGAAAAAAATCCGCACGGTATCGAAGCTCGCCGACGGCAGCTGATGCTCGAGTACCTCGACCGCATCGCGCATGACGATGCGGACGTTCGAGAGCCCGGCGCGTTGCACGAGCATCAGCAGGTGTCCCACGCCGGGTTCGTGGACTTCGATGCCGACGTGGTCGATCGTCGGATTGTTCGCCGCCGACGTCAGCAAGGCCTCGCCATCGCCAAAGCCGATCTCGAGGATTGTCGGCGCGGATCGTCCGAATACCTCTTCGAGGCACAGCGGCACGTGATCGTCGGCCAAGCCGTATATCGGCAGCAGGGAGGCGAGCGCGTGCCGTTGTCCGGTCGTCGTGCGTCCTGGACGGCGTACGAAGCTGCGAATTTTTCTTGGATGCGTGCTCGCCATGGCGGTAGTCTATAGAACTTCCAAAAGCACGCGCAGCCCGACAACCCGCGCAGCAAACGGTGAGTGCCAAGAGCGACAAGAGGCCCTTTCGCTGCCGCCTATGTGGCAGCGGCAACGTGACCGTTCGTGTTTTTCAACGGGGCGACGAGCGGCTGCGCTATCTTCGCTGTCGCAAGTGCGGGCTGTTCAACCGCGATAGTGCGAGCGGCCTCGTGATCGAGGCGATCGACGATTTCGCTGTGGATCCGGCTGAGGACACGGCCCCAGGAAACGTTGCCCGAGACCGAACGTATCGCTTTCTCGAGCGTCATCTGTCTCCACCGGGCCGCTTGCTGGATTTCGGTTGCGGTAACGGTCGCCTGATGTATACGGCGCGGCGCGGCGGCTGGGACGTAAAAGGCGTCGAGAGAACACCCGAGCGTGCGCAAAGAGTACGAGAGCGCCTTGGTACAGCGGTCGTCGTTGCAGATATGGCCACGCTCGATCCCGACGCGCTCGACGCCGTCAAGTTCGATGTGTTGTGCGTGCATTTCGGTCTCGAGCAGGTTGCCGAGCCCGTCACAGCCCTGACGAGATTACGCGCGCTGCTAACGGAGTCGGGCCACATCGTCGCCGACGTCACGAATGCGAGATCGCTGTCGGCATCGCTTAAGCCGTCGCGAGCAAAGCGTGGCTCGCGACGCGAGCCGAGTTACGATGCCGCGCGCTCGGCGAACTTGTTCGCGCGCGCGTCGTTTCAGCTGTTGCTGCGTAGAACCGGGTTCGATCTCATGAACTGGGAGACATACTCCGATGCGCCGCTGGCCGATTTTCTGTGCCGGTACGTCTCGATCGGCCGCTACGCGCGCGCTTTGATCAGGAAGCGGCGTCGCTGATTCGTTCGTTGCGTAGCACGAGAGGTTCGGCGATGCCGATCGATAACGCCTAATCGGAACTCTGTTGGCCCGCTCGACGTGACGGTGCGCCGAGTAGCCATAAGGTACCCGACTAGCTGAGTGCTTTATTGGCCGACTCGAGGAGCGCGCGCGCCTCGGCACGGCGCCCCGCATCGAAAATCGGTCGTCCCTCGACCGTTGGCGATTCGAGGGCGCGCCTCAGGTACGTGACTGCTTCGGCGGCGCGACCGTGCTCGAGCAAGAACTCCCCGTAGAAGTAGTTCGAGTCGAGATTCGCGGCGTCCACGTTGACGGCTTTTTGAAAATATTGCTCGGCGAGGTCGTCGTTGCCGAAGCCCATGAAGCCGCCCGGTACTTTCGAGTAGAGTGCGCCTAGGGATGCGTACACACCGCCAGCGAGCGCGGTCGGATTCATCGCCTCGGCCTGGTGCAACCGCTCGCGAGCCGCCTTCGCATAACGCATTGCTGTGAGCTTGCTGACAACGCCTGCATAGGTGCTCAATACGATTCCGTCCCACGCGATCGCCTCGACCTCGGTCGCGTACTGCTCAGCGAACTGCGCCGAGTGCTCGACGAGGTCATCGAAAGCAGCGCGGCGCTCGGCCTTCGGGCCAGTGCTGTAATTTGCTGCTTCCCACTCGTGTTGTATGTTGTGCAACGCCTGCTCGAAGCCGGCATCGGCACCTGCGGCAGATACCGCTAAGCCACACGCGATAGCGGCGGTGGCGGCCAGTGTTGTCAATCGAAAGCTCATTGGGTTCTCTCCTGTAGAGGGTTCAGAGGAGGTTGCGGCCGCGGCGTTGCAGCCGATGCCGTGGGCGAAGCAAATTTGACGATCGTCGGCAGCTGCTTTCGCAGCGCGCGATCGACGAGCGCTGGGAACAGTGCGTTGATTTTCGCGAACAGACGCTCGGGAAAGCCGATCGCGAGGTGGCGACGGTCGCCAGCGAGCGTCGTCACGATTGCGCGCGCGACGGTTTCGGGTGAGTCCATTGCGACACCGAGCGCCTCGTTCATACTGCGGACTCGATCGGTCACGAGACGCGTTCGCGTCGCGCGCGGCGCGACGTAGTGCACGCCGACGCTCGTGTCGGTGAGCTCGCGGCGTAGCGCCTCCGAGAAGCCGCGAATCGCGAACTTGCTGGCCGAGTACGCCGTGAACGCCGGAAATCCGATCGTGCCGAACGCCGAGCCGACGTTGACAATGCTCGCAGTGCTCTGGGCGCGCAGCACGGGCAGCATCTCCCGGCACAGTACGATCGGCACGGTCGTGTTAATCAGAAAAACGCGTTCGAGCTCCTCGACCGACTGCTCGGCAAATAATCCGAACGGATTTATGCCGGCGACATTGATCAGCGTGTTGACGCCGAGCGCCGCCGCACGGGTGACGACGCGCCCCCGGTCGTCGCGATCGGCAAGATTGCCGGCGACGACCTCGGTCTCGACCCCGGTGTCGCGCAACTCGGCGGCAAGCGCCGACAGAGGCTCGACCGCGAGATCGGTCAGCAGTAGCCGTGCGCCACGGCCGCCGAGCTCGCGCGCGGTCGCCGAGCCGATGCCGCCCGCCGCGCCCGTTAGTAATACCATTGCTCGTTCGATCTTCATGCGGTAGCCCTCATCGTCGGATTCGCCACGGCATCCGCGCGCGGCACGCTTGCAAGCACGTCTGCGTAGAGTTTGTAGAACACGTTCGCGCAATGAACGACGGCGTCGCGGTCGCCGGGGTCGTCGAGCCGATTGACGATCTCCGCATACGTGCCGATGTGCTCTTGATCGAGCGAGCCATGCGAGCGCAGGTAGCTGAACGCGTTCGCCGGCAGGTCGAGCTCTTGCTGCACGATGTCGGCGATGCTCGTGGCGAGCGCGACGCTCGTGCCTTCGAGCACGAGCACCATCCCGAAGAAGCCTACGGGATTGCCACGCGCGATCGTGTCGTAGGCGTAACTGATCATCAGTTCCGTCGCGACGGCCGGCGGTGCGGTGAGGATGCAATTTGCGTCTGCGCCTGTCCCGATCAGATCGTTGCGAATCCACTGCTCGTGGCCGTGCTCCTCTTCGATGTACTCGACGACATAGCGCTGCAGCCACGCGAGCCGGTCGGGCAGGCGGCTGCCGCACGCCATCAGCAGCGGCACCGTATGACGTACGTGGTGATAAGCCTGCACGAGGAACGCCTGATAGGTTGCGAGGCTGACCCGCCGCTCGAGGCAATCGGCGATGACCGGCGTCGTCAGCAGCGCGCCGCGCTCGAACGCCGTATCGGTCTGCAGCTGATCGAAAAATGCCACATTCTCTCCTCAAGCTCTTTTCGACTCGGCGATCAGCACGTCGTATTGCGCATTGATGTCGCCGGCGTAACGGTTCCAAATTTCACGACGCCGATTGCGACCGTTGCTCGTCGCCTGGCCATTGGTTGGCAGGAACGGTTCCGTCGCAGCACGCCAATTGCCAATTCGGCCGTAGTCGGGCAGCCGCGCGTTGACGCGCGCGATACCGGCATCGACGTCGGCGCGCGATGCGCCGGGCGCGATGACGACGACCGCAATGCTCCAAGGCCGGGCGTCGCCAAACACGGCGGCTTGCGCAATCGACGGCTCGCCGACGAGTTCTGCCTCGACCCACTCGGGCGAGACGTTGCGGCCGAACGATGTGATGTAGACGCTTTTCTTGCGGCCTGAAACGTACAAGTAGCCGTCCTCATCGAGTCGACCTAGGTCGCCAGTTGCGATCTCAGCCGCCGCCGCGCTGGGTTGTCCGACGTAGCCCAAGAAGCTCGCGCCGGAGACCATGATCTCGTTGCTGGTCGAGATCCGCACGCGGGTATGGGCCAACGGCCTGCCGACGCTGCCGCGCCGTCGCTGATTGGGGGAGGTCAGCGCGACGACGGAAGCAGACTCGGTCAGGCCGTAGCCCTCGTACACAGGCAAGCCATACCCGATCGCTTTCTCGAGCAGGCTGGGTGCGACGTGACCGCCGCCGACTGCGACAAATTTCAGCCCACGCGGCAGCTCTGCGCCGTCCGCTAGCGCGTGCACGATGTCGCTCAACATTTGCGGCACGAGAATTAGGCTGTCGGGTCGATAGCGATCGATTGCGCAGAGAAGCACGCGCGCATCGAATCCTGTAGAGCCGGCCCAGCCGAGCTCGGCGAGGCTCGGCACGGCAATCTGCATACCGGCGCGCAATGGCCCGTAGATGCCGGCGATATTCTCGAGCAGCAACGCGAGCGGCAAGGCGCACAGGTGCCGGGTTAGAGATAGTTCAGCGGTCACGGAGCACAGCGACTCGGCAACGCTATCCATTGCCGACTGAGGCAAACACGCGCCCTTCGGTGTGCCCGTTGTGCCCGACGTGTAGCTGATCTTCGCCGTACCCGACGGCAGATCGACATCGCGGGCACCGTGTGTGCAGCGATAGAGCCTCAGGCGTGGTGTCATTTGGCCGAGCGGAGTCGGCGCGAGAGGCGTCGTGTCGCTGCCGAACGGTTGGTCGGTCAGGATCGCGTCGGCGCCGCAGTCTTCAATCGCGTGCTGGCGTTGCTGCTGAGAAAAGAACGCCGGAATCGGCACTAGCACGACGCCTGCGATCTGTGCGGCGAGATCGGCGACTATCCAGTCGATCGAATTGTCCGCGAGCAGCGCAAGTGTGTGGACGTCGTGCGCACGCAGCACCTCGGCGGCAGCGTGTGCCCGCGCCGCTAGCGCGCTGTACGTTGCGCGCGTCGCTGAGTCGACGAGTGCGGTCGCGCGCGGAGCTAAGTATGCCTCGCGCTCGAACGCTGCCAGGGTCGTCGACACTGTGAGTCTTCCGTGACGGCCGTCTAGCGCTGCCGCGCGCCGGCTTGCAGAAAGCTCAGCCCATCGCGCAGACACCCGGCCATGACGACTGGGTCGTGCTCGTAGTAGCTGCCCCACGAGAATTGCGCAGCGCCGAGCCGCTCGCGGTCGGCAACGCAGAGCGCGAGCGGCAACAGGTTTAGGCTACGCAATACCCGCACGACCGTGTCGGCGCCGGTGAACGCGACCCATTCGAATCCGCAAGTGACGAGAAACGGCACGAGCGCGCGGATTAGCGCCATGGCCGCGCGCGCGTCGCGGCAGACGAGGCTGCCGATCTCGACGACCTCCTTGCGGCTTACCGGCTCCGACGTCTGCTCACGAATCATTGCTTCAATCGGCGCGGCCGTGTAGACCTCGAGGAACAGCGACTCCACGGCCGCGCTACGACAACCGACGACGGCCGTGATCTCGCCGGACGCGTCCTGCAGCGCCAGAAAGTGCGGCATGAACTCGCGGATATCGGCGTCGAAGTGACGGCGGTACTCGTGCTGCACGAGCGCCTCGATGTCCGCGCGCCGCGGAGAATCTGGGCCATGCAGTCTGAGCTCAGGTTCCTGCGGTGCGGGATCGATGCTGCGGCCCGTGCGGGCGAATCGTGCGCCCACTGCTTCGGGGATCTTTGCGGTAGCTGCGAGATTCATCGTGAGTGCCGTCCTTTCGTCCTTGACTGCGGCTCGAGCCGATTGTCGAGCGCGCCCATGAAATCCTTCGTCGGGGGTTAGACGGCACCCTCGCCCAGAATCATTCGCGCCGGGCTTATGTCGAGCAGCAGGCCGGCGTTTAAGGGCGGGGCGGCAAGCGATGCGCTAGCGGGTGAACCGCCAGACAAATCCGACGTTCGGCACGATCGAGAGCCAATCCCCGAAGGACGGCGCGAATGCCGTGACGGCGCCGGATGGTGCGCGCTCGAGTGTGTACTCGATACAGCACGGGTTGTTGCGGGCAAAGACGTTCGTGACCGCAGCGTAGAATTCGAGCGCGCCGTGATCGACCTGAAGCTCCCGGCTCACCCGCAGGTCGACCGAGCCGAACTCACCGAAGCGCGTCTCGTTGTAGTCACTGGCGACGAGGCTGCCTGCGGCGAGTCCCAGTGAGCTGATCGGCCAGCCGTCGTGCCACGTCGTCGTCAGCGTCAGATCCCAAATGTCGCCGCGCCGAAGCGCGCCGGCCTTGAGCGACCACGGCTCCTCCCAGCCGCGCCGGAAACGCGCCTCACCAACCGTGTCGTAGCTCAGTGCGCGCGCGAGGCTGCCCCACCACGACCACGGCCCGGCTTCTCCCTCGACGCTGAGCTCGAATCCGGTCAGCTCCGCGGCGTCGGCCGACAGACGCACGCGATCGGGTAGTAGCTCCGGCAGCAAGCTCACGCGCGAGAAGAGATTCTCGGTGCGCGGTGCGACGGTTTCGATCTCCTTGCGATATACCTCGAGGCGCCACAACGTGCCGCTAGTCTGCAGATACTCCAGTCCGACCACGTAATGCTCGGACTCCTGTGCGGCAAAGAATGTATCGGCATCGTTTTCGACTTCGAGCTCGTCGAGACGCTGTGCTTGAAAGTACCGGCCCCACGACGTGCGCAGCCGCAGGCGATCGTTGAGCTCGATCAGCGCATTGAATCGTGGGCTCCACTGATGGTCGTCGAGGTAGCTTTGCGCATCTCGGCGCAGCCCAATCTCGGTCGTAATCCGCGTGGCTAACCGCGACCGGAAATTCACGTAAGCCGCTTCATTGCGTCCGTCGACCTCGAAGTCGGCGGTGAGGTTGCCCGCGACGGAGACGAGCGGCGAGGGCACGGCAATCGGGACGCTCGTCGTGACCGACGACGTGTAGCGATAGTCGGCCGTGCCGCTGCGCACCTCGCCGCCCCAGCTCAGCAGATGGCGGTCACCGAACGCAAAGCTCCAGTCGGTCCTGAGCGAGTCGCTGTCGAACGAGCGATCGTCGAGCAACGCGCCGGCGCTCGTTGCGGGATCGTCGAGCACACCGGCGCGATCGCGTGACAGTCGTGCGCTCGATAGCGTGAAGTTGCCGTTCAGTCGCTCGCCGGAGAATCGCAGCGCGGTCCACACGTACGCATCGGCGTAGTTGGCGCTCGCGCTCGCGATCGTCGAGTCGCGCAGCGAGATCTCGTCGTCGATCACAAGCGCGCCAGCGTGCACCGACCACGCGGAGTCGAGCTCGTAATCGACCTTGGCGAGCGCATCGACATAACGCGGCGAGCCGACATCGGAGCCACGCGCATCGATCAGCAGATCCAGGTTGCCGCGGCGCACGCTCGCAAGCCACGAGCCGCGGCCATTCGCGTAGGTACCCTCACCGAGGAACGAGCTCGTAAAAAGGCTCGCGCCGACCTCGAAAGTCGTCGAGTCGGGGCTAACTGTATCGATGTCGATGACCGCGCTCATGCGGTCGCCGTACTGCGCGGGGAACGCACCCGTGTAGACGGTCATCGAGTCGACGATGCTCGGGCTGATGCTGCTGAACAGGTTTTGAAAATCCTTCAAATGAAACGGATCGAAGATCTGCACGCCGTCGAGAAAAATCATCGCCTCGTCGCTCGCGCCGCCGCGAACGTTGAACGTCGAGCTCAGGCCGCTGCTCGTCAGCCCGGGCAACGCATGCAGCGCGCGGACCGCGTCCTCGCCGATCGTCGGAATACTCTCGAGCTGCCCGCCGTCGAGCCGGCTGACTGAGTTACCGACGTTGCGCGACACCGCGTAGCGGCTCGCGCTGACGATGATCTCCTCGAGCGCTGGCGGGCGCACATCGAATCGCGGGGGCTGGGTGGGCGCTACGTTGTCAGACGATGCCGCAGGGGCCTGCTGGACGACGAGCCAGCTCTCCCGTGGGCCGGCCTCGATCGTCAGGCCGAAGGGCTCGAGCATCGCGCGGAGCCGGTCGAGAGGCGTGTCGTCCGCAGGTGAGGCTGGCACGCGCATGTCGTCGGTCACGAGCTCGCTGCTGTAGATCACGACGAGGCCTTGCTCGCGCAAAGCCTCGATCGCATCGATGAGCCGCTGACCGTCGGCGTCCGACGGTTGCGCGAACGCGGCGACCGAGCACGCGAGCGAACTCAACAGCCAGGCGCAACGGCCCCAAGCGCAAACAGGGATTTGACGATAGAGCACTCGATAGGGCCGCGGCGCTGCGGATTGACGCCCGCATCTTAGCGTATCGAGCGGCAACGATCCGTCGTAGCAAACGGATCGCGCGCGTCCGGTTGCAGTCGTCGCTAGCGCACGACGAGCGCCGTGTTCGTAGGCTCGACGTCGAATCCGGTCGAGCGGGCGATCACGTCGAGAGTCTCGTCCGGCGTCAGACCGGCCGCGCCGACGATCGTGGCCGTACCTGCACTCGCAGCGACGGTGCCATCGGCAAACCGCAGCTCACGACCGGTTTCACGAGCGACCCACTCGAGGAGCGTAGTCAGCGAGTGCTCGTCGCCTGCAGGAGCCGATGCGAGCGCCTCGACCCAGGCCCAATCGGGCCCCGTCAGCGCGATGGTCGAGCGACGAAGCGTGTCGTCGCCGGCGATCGTCAGTAGCTCCTCGCCGGCAGTGCCGCTCGCATCGATCGCATTGCCCGATGCAGTCTCGGCCAGGAAGCGGACGGCGCCCTCGCGAATTCGAATGCGCAGGTTGTTGGCGCCGACTCGCGTCTCGTACTGCGTGCCGATGTGGTTGACGGTCCCGAACGGGGTCTCGAGCAGGAGCGCGGACGCTGCTCGCAAACCCGGATCGGCATCGATATACGCTGTGCCGCGCCTGAGCTCGATGCGATCGTCAGCTGCGAATAAGAGCTCCGTATCTGCTGCGATGCGCAGCATCACGCCGGACGTCAATGTCAGGGACGCGCTGCCGTTCACGGCCGTACGAATCACGTCGCCGGTATGCACGATTGCGGGCGCGGCGAGCGTCGTGGTAGCGGTGCCGTCGTTCGCAACGAGCGTGACGACGCCCGTGGCTTTCGCGAGCGATGCGATGTCGACGCCGCCGGATACCGACGGTGTCTCCAATACTCGCAGGCCGAACGCTACGGCCGCGACTGCGGCTGCAACAGGCAGCGCGCGCATGAACCAAAGCATCCAGCCTGCGGATGCCGAATCGATGGAGCGGCGCCGCGGCCGCTCGTTGGCCGGCGTTGCGTTGCGCTGCCATTCCGCGCGCACCGCTGTGTATATCCGAGCGCGGGCGTCGTCGGAAGCCGTCGGGCCGCGACCGGCCGAGCGCAACAGCCGAGCGATCGCAGTTTCGTGCCGATCTTCTTCCGTTTTCGTGTCCATGACTGCCTCGTATTCCCTGTGGTTATCGCGCGGCCAGCGCGTCGGCAACGTCGCCCTCGCCGAGAGCGGCGATGCCGTCGCGGAAGGCGACCCGCGCGCGCGCGAGCAATGATTCGACGGCCTTTGGCCGCGTATGAGTCGCCACGGCTATCTCTTTGACGGATAGCCCCTGTATGTATTTGAGCTCCAAGACTTCGCCGTAGCGTGTCGGC
>JAHEEN010000150.1 GCA_024640685.1 Rhodospirillaceae bacterium | reverse complement strand
CCTACCGCCCGCTCTACAAGTTCGCCGGAAGCGATTCCAGCGGCACGGAGTGGTACGTCTCGAGCACGACCGGCGAGGTCGTCCAGGCGACGACTCGAGGCGAGCGGTTTTGGAACTGGCTCGGCGCCGTACCACATTGGCTCTATCCGACCCTGCTGCGGCAACATACACAGATTTGGAGCCAGATCGTCATTTGGCTGACGATCTTCGGCACGTTTCTGACGTCGCTTGGCCTCTACATCGGCATCAAACAGTACAAGTCGCGCCGCAGTGGGCGCTACTCGCCGTATCGAGGCACAGCTTTGTGGCACCACTACGGCGGACTCGTGTTCGGCGTCATGACGCTGATCTGGCTCGTCAGCGGGTTCTTCTCGATGAACCCGTGGGGCGCGCTCGAGGGCCGCAGCTTCGCGGCCGAGCGCGCGCGGCTCAGCGGCGGTGAGTTGCGGCTCGACGAGACGTTTGCAGATACGCTGGCGTCGCTGACGGACCGCGGCCTGCCGGCCGGCACCGTTCGGCTCGAAGCCCACAGGGTCGGCGGGCAACAATTCTTGGTTGCCTGGGGTCGCAACGGCGAGCGCCAGCGCGTCGATCACGGCAAACTCAAGACTGCGGTGACGGATAACGTCGAGCAAGCGGCGCGGTCGCTGCGGCCGGGCGCATCAATTCGGCAAGCCGATTGGCTAGCGACCGGCGATGCGTACTACTACGACCACCACGACCTGCAGCGCTTTCCGGTCTATCGCGTTGTCTATGACGACGGCGAGCGGTTCTACCTCGATCCACTGACTGGCGAGATTTTGTTTGCCCTCGATACCGATCGGCGACTCTACCGCTGGCTGCACTACGGCCTCCACCGCGGCGACTTCGAGTTCATGCGCGGCCGTCCTGTCTGGGATGCCGTCATGCTGACGCTGCTCGGCGGTGTGACGATCGGCGTTGCAACCGGCGTGTTGCTCGGATTCCGCCGCATCGCGCGTTGGCGCGCACGGGCGAGCTGATTCCGCACTCCACTCGACTGCTATAGTCTCGACGTTGATCACAATCGATGACGGTCGATCGTCGGGCACACCCGTTGCACGGCGCGACCAGGTCGTCAGGGGGGATTTGAACAATGCGCGCTCTAGCATCTACGCTCTTTGGCATACTGGCCTTGTCGTTGTCGGGAACGGCGTTCGCCCAAAGCCGTCTCGAATACACAAACACCGAAGACTTCTTCGGCATCAACTTTCCAGTCGATCCAGAGATCGAGACATTCAGCTACGACTCGGAGTTCGGCGCGGTCTTCCAGGGCAGGCGTTACTCCGCGGAGGTCGGTGCGAATCGGTACCAGCTCAGCGTAGTCGACTTCACGGACTCCCAGCAGATCCACGCGGCAATTGACAAGACCGAGGCTGCCGGCGGGCCGAGCAACTGGCTCTACGATCAACGCGCGTCGGTCGCGCGTGCAGCCAGAGAGTTTCGTGCGCGCGGCGGTGAGGTGACCTACGACGCGTGGTCGCATCTCGACCGCGTCGAAGGGCACCAAATTCAGTTGAGGAATCCAGATGGGACCAGAACTTTTGCCGGCATGTACTTGAACAGCAACCGTCACCGGCTCTACGTCGTCGAAGCAACCGTCACGGCCAACTCGCCACCACCGATTCAGTTTCAACAGTCACTGCATTTTCTCGACGATGCGGGCGACAAGATCCGCTACCGGCTCTCGACGAACGGCTGCGCCGTGGATCCCGACGCCCCGAGGATCGAGATGCTGTCGATACGCTGATCGTTCGGCAAGTCGCGGTGGTATAGTCTCGGCGAAAAGACCGACGTCGTAGTCGGCGGCCGATGCGATGTCGGCACGTCGCAACGACGCGACCGTGCATTGCGGGGGAGGACTAGGGATGCGTATTCGACGTCTCGTTTCACTGGCCGTCTGTGCGGCTGCGGGCGCTGCAGCGTCGCTGCCAATGCGTCTCGCCGCTCAAGACGTACCCGAATCAGCGCTCGTCAATCAGCGCGACGCCGAGGCGCTCGAGGCAGCACGAGCCGCCTCACCGCTGACGAACGAAGAGTCGCTCGCATACTTTCGCGACGACGTCGATGCCGCGGTCGGCGAAGCGACTCAGCGGGTTTGGGATCCGCAGGCGCCTCGCCCTACATCGCCGCGCACGCCGTGGGGCGACCCCGATCTGCGCGGGTTCTGGCTCGCCGTGAACTACGTGCCGCTCGAGCGCCCCGACGCGCTCGCCGGCAAGCCTCTTTATACCCTCGACGAGGCCGTCGAAGTCTTCATCGATGCCGTCTACGCAGATGCTGCCGTCGACCCGGCGACCGTGCACTACGACTGGAAAGAGTTCGGCATGAGCAGCTGGCAGAGCCCGATGATCCCTAACCTACGCACGTCGCTGATCGTCGATCCGCCTGACGGCAAGCTGCCGGCGTTTACGACCACCGGTCGCGCGCAGTACGAGAATCAGGCGCGCGGCACGGGCGTCAGGTCGCGCAGCCTGTTCGAGCGCTGCGTGACCGGCAACCAGGGGCCGCCGCGACTGCAGACGATTCGCAACTACGGCGAATCACAGATCGTGCAGACACCCGACTACGTGCTATTGATCACGCAGGTCAACAGCGAAGTACGCGTCGTGCCGCTCGATGGCCGCGCGCCACCGCCCGAAGGCGTGCGCAGCTGGCTCGGCTCATCGAGCGGCCATTGGGACGGCGATACGCTCGTCGTCGAAACGACGAACTTTCACGCCGAGCGCAATCTGCCGCGGCTTCGCGGCGCCGGGCCGAACATGCACCTGACAGAGCGCTACACACGCATCGATGACGGCCTGATGCTCTACGAGGCGACGATCGACGACCCGACGACGTGGAAAGAACCGTTTACGATCGAGTACCCGTGGCCGAAGATGGATCCGCCGGGCTTGTACGAGTTCGCATGCCACGAGTCGAACTACGGCATCATCAACGTCGTCAGAGGCGCACAAGTTCGCGAAGCCGAATACGAGGCCGGCCTCGAGAATTGAGCGCGGCGCTACGGCACGCCGCGGCTTCGACACGGATCAGCGTTGCACTCGAAGGAGCTCGAAATATGAAGCCCGCGTACCCGATAGGCAAGCTAAAGACCGCTAGCATCCCCTACCTCGCGATACTCGCTCTGCCGTTGATTGGCTGCAGCTCGGCCGAGCCCGCATTCGAGTACGTTCGACTGCCAGGCACCGAAGTCGGCACGGGCGCGAACTTGCCGTTTACGTCGGCAATCAAGGTCAACTCCGGGAGTCTCGTGTTTCTGTCGGGCACGACGGGCGCGCCGACGCCGCACAGCCACCCTCACGTGCCCGCCGAGTTCGACCACCTCGACTTCGGCGCCGCAGCGCAGACCGAACGAGTCATGGAAAGCCTAGCGACGATGGTCGAGGCCGCAGGCGGACAACTGACCGATATCGTGCACGTCACGCGTTTCGTCCGCAACGTCGATGCGAATCAGGA
This sequence comes from Rhodospirillaceae bacterium, assembly GCA_024640685.1. Classification (GTDB taxonomy): domain Bacteria; phylum Pseudomonadota; class Gammaproteobacteria; order Steroidobacterales; family Rariloculaceae; genus JAHEEM01. The sequence goes on along the minus strand of JAHEEN010000150.1, from coordinate 4,260 downwards.
CGCGATCAACGAGGTCATGAACCGCTACTGGGGGCCGAACCATCGACCGACGAGCACGACGATCGAAATCGTTCGGCTTGCCACCGACCCGCGCTTCATGCTCGAGGTCGAGGCCATTGCCGTCATCCCGAATTGAGGGTTCAAACTGCCTAACTACACGGAGCGCCTGCAGTGAACATTAAAAACATCATCGGTGCGGCTCTGGCAGCAGCGTTCGTGACGCTGCCCGGCCTCCTACACGCGCAGAGCGCACTACCAACCTACGAGCCCGACCCGTTTTGGCCGAAACCGCTGCCGAACAACTGGATGCTCGGCCAGGTTTCCGGCACGGCGGTCGACTCCGACGATCACGTCTGGGTGCTGCAGCGCCCGCGCACGCTAGACGAGCACGACGCCTACGCGGCCAGCGGCAGTGGGGACTGCTGCCTGCCGGCGCCATCGGTCATCGAGTTCGACGAAGCTGGCAATGTATTGCAGGCGTGGGGCGGTCCCGACTATCGCGACGGCTCCGGGGAACCTGCCTTTCGGTGGCCGGACAACGAGCACGGCATCTTTGTCGATCATGACGACAACGTCTGGATTACCGGCAACGGCAACGATGACGCGCATATCTTGAAGTTCACGAGCGACGGCCGCTTCGTACTTCAGATCGGCGAGCACGGCGCATCCGAGGGCAGCAACGATACGGCGAACCTCGGCCGACCGGCAGAATTGTGGGTCTACGAGCCGACGAATGAGGTTTTCGTCGCCGACGGTTATGCGAATCGGCGCGTCGCCGTGTTCGACGCCGAGACCGGCGCCTACAAGCGCCACTGGGGCGCGTACGGCAGCCGCCCGGACGACGCAGCGCCGCGAGCGCGCGTCTTCGAAGGCCCTGGCTCGCCGCAGTTCAACCTCGTCCACGGCATCGCGATCTCCAACGACGGCATCGTCTATGTCGGCGATCGCGTCAATAACCGAATCCAGTCATTCCAGATCGACGGGACGTTCATCAACGAGGTCTATATTCAGCGCGAGACGTCGGCCCGCGAGGGCACCGGCTTCGACGTCGGCTTCTCGGCCGATCCCGAGCAGCAGTACTTCTTCGTGCCCGACGGCAGCAACAAGAAAGTGCAGATCGTCGATCGCCGATCGATGCAGCACATCGGCTACTTCGGCGGCTACGGCGGCCACGGCGTCGGCGAGTTCTACCACATCCACTCGATTGCGATCGATTCCGCCGGCACCGTATATCTCGGCGAGGTCAACAACGGCCGCCGCGTGCTGCGGTGGGTTCCGACGGACGCGGACTAGTGATCACTCAACAGCCGGCTAGCTAGCCAGACACACACATCGGCAACCGGTTATCATCGGCGGCAAACACGACCTGGAATTGTGGCCATGTGGATTCAGCGATTCGGCTTGTTGCTCATGACCTTCAGCGTGCCGGCGCTTGCGCACCACAGCGTCGCGGCAAACTTCGATGCGTCAACGACCGTCGAAGCCGAAGGCGTCATCGCACGCGTCGCGTGGCGTAACCCGCACATACTGTTCACGATCACGACGCCGGACGGCAACGACGTCGATCTCGAGACGCACTCGATCAGCATCATGCGGCGCTTGGGCGCGGCCGAGCCGATCATCGAGGTCGGCGACCGCGTCAGGGTCGCTGGCTGGCCTTCGCGACGCGGCAACGGCTTGTTCGTCAACAACATGCTGTTGCCGAGCGGCGAGGAGTTCGTCTTCAAGTTCGAGCCCGAGCCGGCGGATCTGCTGTGGTCGGACCGAATGTGGGGCACGACCGCGAACTGGTTCGCCGAGAGCGGCGCCGACTCCGACGCCGGTCGCGGCATCTTCCGCGTTTGGAGCACGACGCTCGTCGGGAGATCGCCGTTTTTCCGGCTTGCCGATTATCCGCTGACGGCGCAAGCGGCCGCCGCCAGGGATGCCTACGACCCACTGACCGACGACCCGTTGCTGAACTGCGGCGCCAAAGGCATGCCCGCGATCATGAGCAACCCGTACCCCATGGAGTTTCGTGAGCGCGGGGACACGATCGAGCTACGCCTCGAGGAATACGACACGCTGCGGACGATCTACATGAACCCCGCAACGACGCCCGCACCGGTGCCGTCGATCTACGGTCACTCGGTGGGCCGTTGGGAAGGCGAGATGCTGGTCGTCGAGACGTCAGACATCAATTGGGGATTCTTCACCGGAGGCGTGCCGCTCAGCGACGACGTCACGCTCGTCGAGCGCTTCACGCCGACGGAGAACGGCGGGCGGCTCGAGTACGAAGTGACCGTCACGGACCCGGCAACGTTCGTCGAGCCGATCGTTTTTAGCCGTTTCTGGGTTTGGCTGCCGAACGTCAGTGTCGAGCCGTACAACTGCATCGCCAACGAATAGCATCGATTGACCGGCCGCGCGGCATGACGCGCGTCGCGTGATTGACAATCTATCCAACGAGGAGAACGAGCAATGCGCAGTTTATTCATATTTTTCGGTGGGGCGCTGGCAGGGCTGCTGATCCACACGGCTATCGCGCAAAATAACAACCCGGGCGTCGTTCAACTGAACCACGTCGGCGTCGCCGTCGAAGATGTCGAAGAATCGATCGAGTTTTACACGCAGACGCTGGGGTTCGAGGAAGCGTTCCGCGTGGATGGAGACGACGGCCAGCTGCGCCTCGCGTACTTGCGCGTCAGCGATACGACGTTCGTCGAGCTCGCGCCTGCTAACGCCGATCGCCCGGCAGGAATGACGCATTTCGGCATCCATGTCGAGGATGTCGCCGCAGCGAAAGCGATGTTCGAGCGCCGCGGCGCGACCGCAACCGACGTCTTCACGGGCTTCACGAAGGCGAGCCTGTCGAATGTCTTCGATCCACAGGGCGTGCAGATCGAGCTGTCGGAGTACCCGCCGGACTCGCTGCAAGGCCAAGCGCTCGCGGGACGATAGCGCTAGAGCCGGTCGAAAAAATCGCGGACGGCAAGTAACATCGCCACCAGCATCAACTCGGGGAGTTTTCGATGACAACGACATTACGGCGGCTTGCGACAATTCTTACTTTGGCTCTCGCGGCGCTTCTCGGCGCGAGCCCAAGCTATGCGCAAAGCGATTCGCTCAGAATCGGCATCATCGGCACCGGCAATATCGGCGGCGCGCTCGCGCGCCACTGGGCCAATGCCGGTCACGAGGTGTTCGTATCCTCGCGTCATCCCGAAGAGCTGCAAGCGCTCGTCGATGAGCTCGGCCCGCGCGCGCAGGCCGGATTACCGGCGGACGCAGCCGCATTCGGCGACATCATTCTGGTCTCGGTGCCGTACTCGGCAATGCCGCAAGTCGGCGCAGAGCTCGCGCCTGCAATGGCCGGCAAGGTCGTTCTCGACACGAGCAATCCCGTCGCACGTCGCGACGGCGCGATCACCGAGTTCGCGCTCGGGCTAGGCAGCGGCGTTGCGACCGCGCAGTTCTTGCCAGGGGCTCGCATTGTGCGCGCATATAACTGTATTCCGGCTGCCTCGCTCGCGGGTCAAGCCAACCGGCAACCCGCGCGTATCGCGATCCCACTCGCAGGCGACGATGCCGAAGCGCTCGAGATCGCACAACGGCTCGTCAGCGATTCGGGGTTCGACCCGGTCGTCGTCGGTCCGCTCGAGGTTGCTCGGCACTTCGATCTCGGTCAGCCGCTCGCAAGAGGCGATCTGTCGGCTGCCGAGTACCGTGCGCTGATCGACGAAGTTCTATAGCGAGCGACGCTCAACGAGGATAGCCGAGACCGGCTAGCGCCTCGCCGATCTCGTCGAGTATCGCCGGATCGTCGATCGTCGCCGGCATGCCCCAGCTTTCGCCGTCGGCGATGCGGCGCATGACGCCGCGGAGAATTTTACCGGAGCGCGTTTTCGGCAGCCGTGCGACGACGGTCGCGGTCTTGAACGCGGCAACCGGCCCGATGCGCTCACGAACGAGCGCGATGACATCTTCGACGATCGCCTCGCCGGTGCGCTCGCAGCCTGCCTTGAGCACGAGCAGCCCCAATGGCGTCTGCCCTTTGAGCTCGTCGGCGACGCCGAAGACCGCACATTCGGCCACGTCCGCGTGGGTCGCGAGCACTTCCTCCATCGCACCGGTCGACAGACGGTGGCCGGCAACGTTGATGACGTCGTCGGTTCGGGACATCACGAACACGTAGCCGTCGTCGTCGACATAGCCTGCGTCCGCGGTGTCGTAATAGCCGGGCAGCGTCGAGTAGTACGCGTCGCGACACCGTGCCTCTGC
>JAHEEN010000149.1 GCA_024640685.1 Rhodospirillaceae bacterium | reverse complement strand
CGCAGCGTCCCCGATTGCGGGTCGCTGCCGATCATCGCGGCGAGCAAGCCGAGGCCCGCCGCCGTCATGCCCTTGAGCGGCGCATGGCCGCTCAACGTCGCGACCGTCGACAGCGCGAACACGCAGATTGCCAAGAGATCCGGAGACTGCAGATACAAGATCACAGGGCGCAGAATCGGAATACTGACCGCGAGCAGGAACGCACCGGCTATGCCGCCGAGCAGCGACGCCGTGTATGCGGCGCCGAATGCGCGGCCCGCTTGTCCCTGCTGCGCGAGCGGATAGCCGTCCATGATCGTCGCCGCGGCACCGACGGTGCCCGGCACGCCGAACAGCACGGCCGGCACCGTGTCCGACGTCGTCGTGACCGAGCCCATGCCGATCAGAAAGCCAAACGCCGCGAACGGGTCCATCTCGTACGTGAACGGCAACAGCAACGCCATGCCGACGACGCCGCCTAGCCCCGGGATCACGCCGATCATCAGCCCGACGAGCACGCCGGCCGACAGCGCTATCAAACGCGTCGGCTCGAGCATGATGCCGAGTGCTGCGAAAGCGAGATCGACTGCGCTGGCTTCCATTGTTGTTCTTATCCGGGCCCGCTAACTCGAAGGCTGCAGGCGCAGAGTCTGCCCGATTTCGACAACGATTTGCCAGTTGCCGCTTCGGTTTGCGGCTGCGTTAAATCGAATGGCTACGGGAAGCTATTCTCCCGGCCTGCGGATCGCCTCGGAGGCGAGCTGCACGGCCGTATCGGAGGCGGCGTAGATGCGCGCGAGCAGCGCCTCGATGTCTTCGCCTGAGACCGGATTGAGCTCGAGATCGATGCGCGCCGCGTCGGCGAGGAACTCGGGGTCGGTCGTCGTCGCGTCGAACGCGCGGCGCAGGGCTTCAAGGCGCTCGGGCGGTGTGCCGGGCGGGGCGAGGTAGGGCCGGCCCATGACCTGCCGCGCGAAGATCAGCTCCATCGCCATGCGCTCGTCTTCGTTGCGCGCGAGATCCATGACGAGCGGCACGTCGGGCAGATCGGGGTGTTTTTCGAGTGCAAGCTGCAAGAACACGTTGATTCTGTTCTCGGACAGCCAGTCCGGGCGCGTCGAAACGACGGTCGTCCACGACCAACCGCAGCGCCCGTCGACCTCGCCGCGCTCCATCGCGAGCAGCACGTCGTTGCCGCCTGGGTAGCCCGAGATCAAGCGAACATTGAGCCCGAGTAGACGGCGCAACACCGTCGGGAACGTGTCGGTGTCGGCGCCCGATCCGGTGCCGCCGACGATCAGCTCCTGGCTGCGAATATCGTCGATGCTCTTGACCGACGACGTATACCAGGATGCGCAGATGCTGACCTCGCTGTTCAAGCTGCCGATCCAGCCGTAGTTCGTCGCCTCGAATCGCGTGCCGGCGCCGCCGAGCAATGGCTCCATAGCAATACCACGGCCGATCGTGCCGAATGCGGAACCGTCCTTGGGTGCGATGTTGTAGAGGAAATTCGCGAGCGTCAGGCTGCCGGCGCCGGGCATGTTCTGCGGCACGACGGTCGGATTACCCGGAATGTGCTTGCCGATGTGCCGGGCGAGCACGCGCGCGTACGTATCGTAACCGCCGCCGGCGCTGTAGCCGATATAGAGGCTGACTTGCTTGCCTGCGTAGAAGTCGGCGACGTCCTGCGCGCGCGCCGGTGCCGACGCGACGAGCGCAAGCACGAACAATACGAGCAACCGGTTAACTGTCATTCAAGACTCCGCCGCGAGCCACAAGCTCACTCTCGAACGATCATTGTCGAGCGATCAATGCCTGTCAACTCGGCTCGGGAGCGCCCTGTCGGGCCACGCGACAAACGTCGTGACCGTAGAGCCACGCGAGGTGATCGCGAAACTCGGCCTGGCTCATCGCGCCCATGATTTCTTTGCGCACGCGGCGCTCAGCGCCGGTCGCATGATAGAAGCGCCCCATCATCCGCGAGCCGAGCTGCAAATCGGCAGTGCGCTGCATGCGGTCAAGCTCATAGATTACGAGCGCGGCGGCGACGTCGTCGCGGCGCTGCGCTGCGGCTTCGGCGAGCGATACCGAATCCTCGAGCGCCATGCACGCGCCTTGCGCGAAGTACTGCAGCATCGGGTGGGCAGCATCGCCGAGCAACGCGACGCGGCCATCGGTCCATTGCTCGGCCGGCGGGCGATCGCAGAGTACCCAGCGACGATATTCGCTCGGCGTTCTGACGAGCGCCATCGGCTTGTCGCAGAGCTCGGTGAACCACGGCAAGACTTCCTCCGGCGTCGCAGGTTCGTTGTGCGCCTCGACCGTTGCGTGCGCGTGACACGTAACGACGAGGTTAAAGAGCTCCCAGCCGCGCAGCGGATAGTGCACGACGTGCGTGCCCGGTCCGCACCAGATCGTCATATCGTTCCAGCGCAGCTCCTCGGGCATCTGCTCTAGCGGTAACACGGCACGGTATGTCACGTGGCCGGAGACGCGAGGCTCGCCGTCGCCGAGTAACTGCGCTCGGATCGTCGAGCGCAGGCCGTCGGCACCGATCAACGCGCGTGCTCGGAAGGCGCCCGCGCCGTTGACGCCGACGCGGATGTCGGTGTCCGTCTGCTCGAAGCCGGTCACGAGCGCCTGCGTGAACAGGTCGACGTTGTCGGCTTCGCGGCAGCCGTCGAGGATGCTGCGGTGCAGATCGCCGCGATGGATCACGGCGTATGGATTGCCGAACTGGTGTCGAAAGTCCTCGCCGATATCGATCGAGCCGATCTGCTCACCGTCGAGGCTATCCATGAAGATCAAGTGATCGATGAATACTGCGCCATCGCGCGCCGATTCGCCGACGCCGAGATAGTCGAGCGCCGTAAACGCGTTCGGGCCCAGCTGGATGCCCGCGCCGAACTCGGCGAACTCGCGCGCACGCTCGAGCACCGCGACACGGAAGCCCTTGCGTGCGAGCGCCAGCGCACACGAGAGTCCGCCGATGCCGCCGCCGGCGACAACGAAATCATAGGTTTGGCTCGAGTCCGAAACGACTCGCTGCTCGGTCATTGAGGCGCTAAGTTGTTTTCGTCATGGTTGGCGCAGCTAGCTTACTCGATTGCCTTCGCACAGCGCGAGCTGCGGTGATCTCGATGCCGTTACAATCCGCTATCGGCGATGGCATTAGAGGCAACTAAGGCAACTGCGATGAGTTGGCGCATCGGCTGGCGGCGTTGGATCGCGAATCCACAGAGTGCAGCGTGGCGACAAACGCTGCTGAAGGTCCATTTGTGGACCGGTCTCGCTGCGGGCATCTACCTCGTCGTCATCAGCGTCAGCGGTAGCGCCGTCGTCTTCAGAAGGGAGGTCTCGCGTACGTTCATTCCCGAAAGCCCGGCGCTCGGCGACCCGTTGCCGCTGATCGTTCGGCTGACCGAGTGGTTCGTCGATCTGCACGATAATTTACTGGCCGGTGGGACCGGACGCGTCCTCAACGGTGTCGGCGGTTTCGTGCTGATGGTGCTCGTGCTGACGGGCATCCTGCTGTGGTGGCCCGGCAAACAACGGTGGCGGCGCAGCCTGATCGTGCCGCGACCGAGCCGCACACGCCGGTTCAGCTGGCATTTGCACAGCGCGCTAGGGGTGTGGGGTTTCGTGCTGCTATTCGGCTGGGCGGCGACGGGGATCTACTTCGGATTTCCCGAGCCGTTCGAGGCGACGTTCAACTATCTATCCGATGGCGAGACCTATCCGCGCCCCGGAGAGGCCGTGCTGCTCGAGTTGATACGACTGCACTTTGGCCGCTTCGGAGGTCTCGGTGTTCGCGTCAGCTGGGTCATCCTCGGATTCATTCCCGTCGTCTTGTTCGTGACGGGGTTCATCGTCTGGTTCAAACGGCGTTCTCGAGCGCCGTCCGGATAACGCTGCTGCCCGCCGGTCGGGCAGCGGAGCCTCGGCCTAATCTGCAATGACCGGCATGAACTTCTGAATGCGCTTGGCGTGCTCGACCTCGCCCGTGTAGACGTTGCCGTCGGTGTCGATACCGATTGCGTTGACCCAGTGCAGCTCGCCGGCGTAACCGCCATTGCGGCCGAACGAGCCTAACGTCTCGCCGGTCGTGCGCTCGACGATCCAAACCGTGTTGTTGGTGCCATCGGCGACGAACATGTACTTCTGATCGGGGTCCTTCGAGAACACCATCTTGTACATCGCCCCGCACGGCGGCGCGGACGTATCGCGCAAGCCGCCGCATCCCGGGCCGCGGCCCGGCGTGTGGGCGGCGACATGGTAATCCTTGACCCAGGTGCCGTCCTTTTCGAACACTTGAATGCGATTCTGACCGCGCTCGCCGACGTAGACGAGCCCATCTTTGTCGAACTCGATGAAGTGCAAGTCCGGCACGAAGTTCTCGACATACGGCGGCGCGCTGCCGTCCCAGTCGTATGGCGGGATCGGATCGTTCGTGATCTGATCGAGCGCCATGCCGTGACCGCCCCAGCCGCGCTTGAACGCGCCCGTATCGGCATCGAACACGAGCACACGCTTCCAGTTGATCATGTAGATCTCGCGCGCGTCTTGATCGAGCTGGAAGCGGCCCTTGGCCATCAGCATGTCAGTCTGCGTGTTGTCTTCCTCGAGTGTCACGCCTTCGGGCGGGCGATGATCGAAATCCCAGACGAGCTCACCGTCGCGCGTGAATTTCAAGATGCTGTCCTGCGGCGCCATGCCGCCGACCCAGACGTAGCCCTCGCGGTCGGCGATCACGGTCTGCAGGTTTCGCGGCCACTTCGGGTGATAGCCCGGCCCGCCCCACGCATTGTGGACGTTGCCGTCCTGATCGAGCTCGATGACCTCCGGGCCGCGAACGCAACACAGAATCCGCGGGGGACTGCCATCGCCGCCGATCTCGTCGCCCTGCGCGAGGTTGCCGCGGTTCAGAAACCAGATATGGTCCATGTGGTCGACGTAGAGCCCTGTGACCTGCTGCATGCTCCAGCGGTTCGGCAGGGGGCCGGGCCACCAAGGGTCGACGATGTACTGCGGCGCGCCGTTCGCATCGACGCTCTGACCCGAGACGACCTGTGCGGTCGTCTGCGCGGATGCAAGTGCGCACACGGCCATGCCGAGCACGCGGTGCGTGCGGGACACAGCAACAATTCGCTGTTTCGTCATCTGGAGTTCCCCCGAGTTCTTAGGCCGTGCCCAAACGCCTCTGACTGCTGCGATCGATACGCACGCTATCGTTGTCCGAGTACGGTCTCTTTTTGCTGCCAGATTGTCAATCTAAGGTACGCGACGGCCGCTGCCCCGTCGCGCAGCCTGTAGATTGCGTTGACTTCGAGAGGTAGCCGCGCATACTCAACCGACGAGGCTTCATGCCGGGCTGGCGGCCCGCTAGCCGACTGACGCAGGGGGCGGTGGTCTTAGACCTGCCGAGAATAGAACGATGAGATCGTCACTCGTATCGACCCAGCTTCGCCCGTTACTTCTCGCCTGGATTGGCACGGCCGCCGTGCTCTATCTAGTCAGCCTGGCCGTTTCGGCGCAGCCGCACGAGAGCGCATGGAACATCGAGCGCGTCGGCACGAGCGTGACGGTGGGGGCACAGACCGACCGCGGCGCGTTCTCGAAGCTTTCGCCGTGGCCTGAGACCGACGGCCGCTACATTTATTCAGGCTGCTACGCACGCAGCCCGCTGACGATAGCCGCCGATCCGGCCGCGAGCCGCTGCTTCACGATCGTCGATGCGGCCGAGCCGCTCGCGCCGAAGCGCATCACGAGCGTGCACACGTACGACCCGGTCAATTCGCCGTCGCCGCCACTGGGTCACGTCGTCTGGTCGCGCGACTACCCGCATCCGAACCTGCCGGTCCGCGTGCCGTGCCGCGTCGACTGGGCGAATCCCGACATCGCATCCGGCCGCACTGCGCCTGCGTGCTGGGATCCCGGCTGGAACACGCACAGTCACTACGTTCAAAAAGGCTCTGGCGATTTCCTTGCGATCAACCAGGAGCGATTCCGCGACGGCACGACGCGTCAGGCGGGCTACCACGGCGTAAAGCTCTACGACATCGCCGATCGCGCGAATCCGCGGTTCTTGTCGTATTGGGAGGCGCCGGTCTCGCCGCCCGATGCCGAGACCGGAGTCAACCGCGACGCGCGCGGCGTGCACCACTTCAATTTCTCCGGCGACTATCTCTACGTCGGCAGCGAGTACAAGGGCTACATCGGCAAGATTCTCGTGATCCTCGACGTCAGCGATCCTTCCAACCCCCGCGAGGCCGGCAAGTGGTGGTTGCCTGGGCAGAAGACACCCGAGGAAGACGCGATCCGCGATTGGGTGCAGCAGCCGAGCTTCAGCAATCCGATCAAGCCGGCCGGCGACGGCAAGCTGACGCGGCACGTCGGCATGCACTACGCGACCGTCGAGGACGACGTCGCCTATTTGTCGTACCACCAGGCAGGTCTCGTGATCCTCGACGTCAGCGATAACGCCAACCCGCAGCTGCTGTCGCGGCTGCGCTATCTCGACCCGGGCTTCGATGCGACGAATCCCGACATCGCCGCGTGCCGTGCGGCCGCCGGCACCGACAACGCCGCGTGCGGCAACACTCACGCGGCCAAGCCGGTACCAGGTACCAACTTATTGATGGTCTCCGACGAGTATTTCACGTGCCCGTACGGTCACGTGCGCGTCGTCGACATCGCCGACCCCAGTGCGCCGCGAATCTTGAGTCACTACCTGACGCCGGAGAATGCGGCCTGCGATCCTAACGAGCCGCTGCGTGCCGCCAATGCCGCACGGTTCCCGCGCCGTGGACCGTCGTCTCATCTCGGCAATCCGGTCGGCACCGATCTCTACTTCATGGCCTGGTACGGCAACGGCCTGCAAGTCATCGACATCTCCGACCCGCGCAACCCGGTCAGCGCCGGGCACTACAACTATCGCATCGACCGGGAGCTCGGCCGCGACGAGGCGCAGTATGCGGGTTCGGACACCTACGACGTGATTTTCGGGCCGAGCGGCCATCTGTATCTGTCGGACGGCACGTCAGGGTTGCGCGTGTTGCGGTATACCGGGCCGATAGGCGGTGGCGACTAGTATGAGGTCGCGCGCGCCCGCGATGCTCGCGTGCGGACTTCTCACTCTGCCGGCCGTGGCGCTCGCGCATCACTCGTGGCGCGCGGTCTATGACGGCGGCGAGGAAGTCACGATCGATGCGATGATCTCGAGCTCGATTTACCGCAACCCGCACCGCACCGTGCGCGCGATGCTCGTCTACGACGGCGGCGAGCTCGAGGAGTGGACAATAGAATGGCGCGGCGGTCGGCGCCGAGTTGGTGACGACGAGGAAACGTACGACCTCGAGCCCGGCGATCCGGTCGTCATTGAGGGGCGCATTGCCCGCTTTCCGGGCTCGAAGAAGCTGCAGATGTACAAGCTCACGCGGGTCAGCGACGGTCTGACGATCACCGGGCGTCGCGGCCGCAATCGTAATCGAAACTGAGGTATGGTTGGCCGGTGCCGCATGCGGCACCGGATTCGTTGTCAATGAGGAGGCACTCAGTGAACCTTCAACGACGTGTAACGATCATCATCGGACTTGCCGCGGCTCCAATCGCCATTCACGCGCACCACTCGTGGCGCGCGGTCTACGGCGGCGGCGAGGAAGTCAGCGTGACGGCGACGATCACGAGCAAGCCGTTCCGCAATCCGCACAATGCCGTCCATGTGCAGCTGCCGAATGAAGCCGGCGAGCTCGAGGCGTGGACGATCGAGTGGCGCGGCCAACGCCGCCG
>JAHEEN010000019.1 GCA_024640685.1 Rhodospirillaceae bacterium | reverse complement strand
TCAGGCGTTTGCGGTCGCGCTCCCAGCGATGCAGCGACACAACCACATCGCGACCCTCGGGCATCGGGGCAGCATCATCGTCGAGCGCCGTATACGTGTTCCGATGAGCCAAACCATCGGCATTCAGCAACGTGCTCATGCGACCGCCCGGGTATCGGTCGAGCCGTAAACGGCTGACTTGAACGGCTCGATGCCGACGCGGCGAAACGTCTCAAGAAACCGCTCGTCGCCGCGCCGGATCTCGAGATAGGTCGAGACGATCGCATCGATCGCCACGGGCACCTCGGGCTGCGCCAATGCGGGACCCAAGCGTTGACCGAGTGCCGTGTGCTCGTCGGACGAGCCGCCGAGCGTCAATTGAAAGTACTCCTCGCCGCGTTTGAGGACGCCGAGTATGCCGATATTGCCGACGTGGTGGTGGCCGCAGGCGTTCATGCAGCCCGACACGTTCAATGTTAGATCGCCGACCAGCGCGAGCTGATCGATATCGACGAAATGCCGGCTCAATGCCTGCGCGACCGGGATCGAGCGCGCGTTGGCTAGGCTGCAGTAGTCGAGGCCCGGGCAGCTGACGATGTCCGTGAGTCGGCCGACGTTCGGCGTCGCGAGCTCAAGGCCGTCCAACAGCTGCCAGAGCTCGTAGAGATTTTGCTGCTCGACGTCCGTCAGCACGAGGTTCTGCCGATGCGTGACGCGAAGCTCACCGAAGCTGAATCGATCCGCGAGATCAGCGACCGCCTCCATGCGATCGGCGTCGAGATCTCCGGGTACGCGGCCGGTCGGCTTCAATGACACGTTGACGATCGCATAGCCCGGCATCTTGTGCTCGACGACGTTGCTGTCGAGCCACCGTGCAAACGCTGTGTCGGTTCCAGCCTGCCGTTGAACCTCCAACGACTGATGCTTCAGGGCCCTATACGGAGGCGGGGCGAAGTACGCCTCTAGCCTATCGATCTCGGCCTGCGGCACGGCCAGTGGCCCACCGCGAATTTGCCGCCACTCCGTCTCGACGAGCTCGCGGAACCGCTCGATACCGAGCTGATTGACGATAATCTTGATTCGCGCTTTATGAATATTGTCGCGCCGTCCGTGCGTGTTGTAGACGCGCAGGATGGCCTCGACGTACGCCAAGACGTCGTTCGGGTCGAGCCACTCTCGAATCGTCTGCGCGATCATCGGCGTGCGTCCCTGGCCTCCGCCGACGAGCACCTCGAAGCCGGGCCTACCGTTGGAATCGACGTGCATGCGCATGCCGATATCGTGCAGCGCAACGGCAGCGCGATCGTTCGGCGAGCCGGTAATCGCAATCTTGAACTTCCGTGGCAGGTACGAGAATTCCGGGTGCAGCAACGAATACTGGCGCAAGAGCTCACAATACGGCCGCGGGTCGACCAGCTCGTCCTTGGCACGGCCGGCGTATTGGTCCGCCGTGATATTGCGAATGCAGTTGCCCGATGACTGAATCGACGTGACCTCGACGGCGGCCAGCTCCTCCATCAGGTCGGCCACCTCCTCGAGCTTGATCCAGTTGAACTGAATATTCTGCCGCGTCGTGAAATGACCGAAGCCGCGATCGTACTTTCGTGCGATGCGCGCGAATACTCGTAGCTGCTCGGAAGACAGCGTTCCGTAGGGCACGTTGACCCGCAACATATACGCATGCAGCTGCAGGTAGAGACCGTTCATCAGCCGCAACGGCTTGAATTGATCCTCACTGAGCTCGCCACCCAGTCGCTTCGCGATCTGGCGCCGAAATTGGCCGATCCGATCGGCGACCAACTGGCTGTCGAATTCGTCGTAACGGTACATGACTGCACTACCGAAGCGATTCAGATGCAGCCGGAACGGACGGGCCGAACGCGCGAATCGCTTCGCGCAACACTGCCGGCCGACGCCGACTCTCGCTATCGATGACGTCAATCAAATAGGGATCGACGATGTCGGCCGCTCGCTGCGCGATGTCGAGCAACTCGTCGCCAGCCTCGATAGAATCCACGGCAACGCCGTTATCGATCGATTCGGTCCAACCGTGGCTGGCTGTTAAAAACACGACCCGTCCGTCCGTCAGCCGGGTCGCAATCAGCATCTGCATGACCGTTCCTCGCCGTAGACTCGTTGGTGACGGCAGTGGAGACCGGTTTCGATCGCAACTGACCGCAGAGCACACGTGCTGGAGAGATTGTTGCGGCAGGATACACATCCGGCGTGCGGCCGTTATGCCGATTCAGCAGAACAATATGCTCAATTAGCCGCGGTGTGCGCGACGGCAGGGACTTCGCGTGGCGCTCGAATCGCTGCTACCAGGGTAGCTCGCGGCCTTCGGCGTGCCAGAACGTTCCGGTCTCGGCCAATGTCAATCGTTCGAGAAGTGCAGCGAGCTCTGCGGCGGCCGTCGCCGCATCCTTAGCTCCCTGCCCGCTCGTCATCGCCGTGCGGATGTAGCCGGGGTGCAGCAGAAAGACTGCGATTCCATCTCGCCGCAGCTCATGCGCGAGGTTGACCCCCGCCATGTTCGCCGCGGCCTTGGACATCCGATAGCCGTAGTAACCGCCGGAGCTATTGTCCGCCAACGATCCCATCAAACTCGACAGAATCGCGACACGCGAGCCGGGAGCGAGCTGGGACCTCAGTGCCAGTGTTACTGCCAAGGGGCCAATTGCGTTGACGTCGAATTGACGGCGAATGCGATTCGGCCAATCGGGCGTCTCGAAGGACTCGGTATCTAGAATGCCGGCAACATTGAGCAGCAGATCGAGCTCTGGAATATCGGAACGCGTCCCGAGACCCGCGACACTGTCAGTATTGCCAACGTCGATGTCCTCGATAACGGTCGCGCCCGTCGCTTCGAGCTCGGCCGACGAGTGGCGGCACAGGGCCAGAACCTGATCACCGCGTCCTCGATACAGTGCCGCGAGCGCGAGCCCAATCCCTCGATTGGCTCCGGTGATCGCAATTTGTGCCATGTAGTTGAGAAACTTGGCGCGGGCCGTCGTTCAGCGGTTCTTTCTACGACGCTTGCGCGGTTGGTCGGCGCGCGGTTCTTCCGCCTGACCGCCCCAGCGCTCGCGATGAGCGTACTCGGCGTCTCGCCGGATTGGCGCATGGCGATTGCTCAGCAACAGACTATCGGGTGAGCAGACCTGGGCGCGAATTAAACCCAGATCGCGAGCCGCATCGAAAAGGCTCGGATACCACCGCCGCCAGCCCGGCAACAACCGCTCGACTTCATCCCGCAGCGACACAGCGCTCCTCCGAAATAGTACCTCGAATCTAACCGACCGATTCGGATCGCACAACCGTGGCGAGACTAATGTTGGACGTAGCGCACGCGACGCCAATGACGCTGAGTTACGCAATCCAGATGCGAGGCACTGCGCTGCTGGACCCGCGGGCTGAGCTATACTGCAATGAGGCAACTCACTCGAGGTGCAAGCGCACGTGGTCATCGGCGAGATCTTCCGTGTCGCGTTTCAGTCGATTCTCGCGAATATATTTCGCGGGATCCTGACAATGCTTGGCATCATCATCGGTGTTGCGGCTGTGATTACGATGGTCGCAGCCGGCGCCGGCGCACAGAAACGCATCGACGACCAGATCTCCGCTCTCGGCGCCAATATTCTGACGCTGACCGACTCACCGTACTTCTCCCGTGGCGTCTCTCGCGATCAGCTGACGCTTCTGATCGACGATCTCGAGCCGCTCGAGCAGCGCAGCCGCTACATCGACGCAGTCGTACCCGAAATCCGCAATCGTGCGCAGATCAAGTTCGGCAACATCAACTCGCGCACACGGCTGATCGGCACGACGTTTCAGTACCACGAGATGTTCAGTTACGCGCTCGCGATGGGCCGTTTCTTCACGCTCGAGGAGGATCGCGGCAAGCAACGCGTCGTCGTGCTCGGAGCTCGGATCCCGCAGCGACTCGAGACGACAGCCGAAGCACTGCTCGGTAGCGATATCCTGATCAACTCCCAACCGTTCGAGGTGATCGGAATTCTGGCCGAGGTCGGCGATGCGATTGGTGGCAGCCCCGACACGACAGCGTATATTCCGCTGTACACGGCCGAGCAACGCGTGCTCGGAACTGGCGAGGTCGACAACATCAGCTTGAGAATCGATGACGGCGCCAATCTCGAGCGCGCGATGGTCGACATCGAGCGCGTCATGCGCACCGAGCATAAGATTCAGCCTGGCGAGCCCAATGACTTCTCGATCGTCGACCGCCGACAATTTCTCGCGACGCAGCAAGAAGCGCAGGAAACGTTCACGATGCTACTCGCGAGCATCGCAGGCGTCAGCCTCCTCGTCGGCGGCATCGGCATCATGAACATCATGCTCGTCAGCGTCACGGAGCGAACGCGCGAGATTGGGATTCGGATGGCGCTCGGCGCAACGCGACTCAATATTCTTCTGCAATTCCTCGTCGAATCGGTGACGCTGTGTTTCCTCGGCGGCGTGCTTGGGATCGCATCGGGCATCGGGCTCGCGATTGCGCTATCGAACTACGCAGGCTGGGAAACGTTCGTAGCGCCTGACTCGGTCGCAATGGCATTCGCATTCAGTATCGGCGTTGGACTCTTTTTCGGGAGCTGGCCTGCCTATCGCGCTGCGCGCCTCGATCCGATCGAAGCGCTTCGCTACGAGTAACCCGTTATCCGCCAGGTGAGGCCTCATGGCGCGCCGGCATGTTACCGGCTCCGAGCAGGATTGCAATCGGTGCCGTTCGATCGCTGGACTCGAGCGCGATCTTGGCGGTCATCGTCAACGGCACGGACAGCAGCATCCCGACCGGACCGAATACCCAACCCCAAAACACCAACGACAGAAAGACCACGAGCGTCGACAAGCCTAGACCGCGACCCATGACGCGTGGCTCGATCAATCCGCCGATCGTAACGTTGAGGATCAGGTAGCCAACGCCGATGACGACCGACTGCACGACGTCGAACTGCACGAGCGCTAGCGCTATCGGCGGAATTGCCGCGATCAACGAGCCTATCGTCGGCACATAGTTGAACAGAAATGCGAGCAGGCCCCAAAGCAGCGGAAAATCGAGCCCAACGACGGCTGTCAGCGATGCCGCGAGAATGCCGGTGATCATGCTGATGATCGTCTTGATGCCGAGGTAGCGCTGGACGCTACCAGTGAAGTTCTTGAAGTAATCCGGATTCGCATGCGATCCGGCGAGTACGAGCTGCAGCTTGCGCGGCATCGTCGACGCCTCGAGCAGTAGAAAAATCACCGAGAAAATGATTAAGAAAAAATTCGCGAATAGCGACTGCAGCCCCGTCAACAGATTGGCGACGAGTTCCATTGGCGATGCGGGCTGCACTTGCGCAAGCAACTCGCCGATGCTGAGCTGCTGATCGAACCGCGACGCGAGATTTGCAAGCTTGAGATTCAGCTGCTGCTCGTAGAACGGCAGTCTGGCCGTAAAATCGGCGATCGACCCGCTGACAAACGTCCCTGCGAGAATGAGCAATCCAATGATGCCGGCAACAATGACGAAAACGGCGACGCCGGCCGGAACCTTGAGTCTGCGCATACCGTGCAACAGCGGCGTGCAGATGACTGCAATGAATAGCGCAACGAGCAGCGGCACGAGGATGCGCTGCGCCGCCTGCAAACCATAGATCACGACGACGATCGATGCCGCCGTCAGAATCGCGGTAGCGCCTAAGCCCGACTTCGGCTGCGCGTCGATATTCTCTCTCCCTTGCCGCCATGGACGCGGTGCGATCCGCGGCGGCCACTGCAATGTTTGACATAAATGATACCAGCGTCCAACAGATCCCCGTAAGCGGCCGCGAGTCCTTGCGGCGGCACCCGACTTGCTCCATAGTCGGCGGGCTGATCTTGGTAAACCCGATGAAAATCGGGGACACAAAGCCACCGGTCTAACGGGTCCCAGACCCTACGACAGCGGGGTTGCCAGCGTTCTCGGTGCACCTCCGTAACCTGCAACACACTGTCTCGACTTCGGCCGTGGGCTCGGCTCAAGGACGGAGCGACGCATCGATGCAGGCCGCCAAATCGCTGAGACTCGCGCAAGCGACGAACACGCGCCCCGCGCAAGCGTTGCAGCCAACGTCACCGGGCGAAATTTCTGCGATTCTCAGTAACCCACGCCGATATCCCGCACCCATCCGACCGATCGGCTTTGGCAGCTCGACGACTCGCTGTCTGAGCGCCCCGGGGGGCACGATCGTCGACCTGTTGAAGATGAACCGTGTCCTGCGGCTCGACCGAGAATCTGTCACTGTTCAGCCAGGAATTACGATACGCGAGCTCGCCGAGCTTCTCGCGGCTGAAGGGCTCGAGCTATTCGGCGGCTTCGATCTTGCGAATCGCAGTGTCGGTGGCGCTGTCTGTGGCGCAGGGCTAGACGCCGCAATCGGCAGCGGGCCGACTCAGTTCGCCGCCCACGTCACGAGCCTGAAAATCGTCGCTCCAGACGGTAGCCGCTACAACGTTAAACGCGATAACGCGCCAATGCTTGGACTGTTGCGATTGAGTTACGGCCTGCTCGGAATCGTCTATGAGCTGACGCTCAGAGTGCGACCGATACAGAACTTCACGGTTCAGTCGGCACGGGTTGGTTTCAAGGACTTCATCAATCTCGCACCAAGGCTCGCGCGCGCGACCGCCGCGACCAAGCTCTACTTGATGCCCTTCAAGGATCGGATCTTCGTTGAGCTGCGGCAAACGGCTTGCGGAACGAAATCCGGCAAACAAATCGCATGGCGCTTCAAGAATTGGGCGTGCTACTCGGCGTTGCCGTCGGCACTTCGCTCACTGGCCAAGGTCGTGCCGCTGCGCAGCATGCGTTACCCGATTTCAGACACATTGAGTCAAGCGACCCAGTCATTGCTGACAAAAGGCTTCTTGCGCTCCGGCAGCAACTCGCTCGAGCAAACAGGCCGCTTCAGACACCCTGGCGCGGGCGCGAGCTTCGCCTACTGCACGTGGGCGTTCCCAGCCGCAACGTTCGGCCGGGTCGCAGCCGCGTATCAAGCGATGTGCTTGCAGCATTACTCGAAGACCGGCTTTCGCTGCGACATGCCGGCAGTCGTGTTTCGTCTCAATCAAGATCGCAGCGCGTTGCTGGCGCCGAACTTCGAGACGCCGATGTTCACGATAAGCTCACTGACGGCCGACCAACACGGCTGGGGAGATTTCGTCTTGGATCTCGCCGACTTCGCCGCAAAGAACGACGGAACACCATTCTTCAATCAGACGCCGGGCATGACCACGAAACTTGCGATCGACCGTTACGGCAGACGCCTCGCAGCGTTTCGCAAGACGCGCCGCAAGCTGGACCCGAACGATCGCTTGCTGAACCAGTTTTTCGCAAGCTACATGATCTAGCCCGAGAATCGCGCCGGGCAGTGCCGAACATCGGCTACCGGATAAGGCCCATATTTTCGAGCTTGATCAAGATTCGATGCCTGCGAGATCGGCGCTCAATTCAGACTTATCGATCGATACCTCGGGCGACTCCGGTGCCTCGTACGGATCGTCGATGCCTGTGAACCCCTTGAGCTTGCCGACGAGCTCGAACCTCTCGTCATAGGAATGGCAACGGCCGGCATCGCCGAGCGACGGATTGGCATGATGGCTGCGCGCATTGGAAGTTCATTGCCACATTCGAACGCGTCGACCATCGTCAACCCAAGACTTCAGCCGCAGCACGGATACCGTCGACATTGATTGCGGCATGATAAGTCGCGTCATTGCTGCAGGCTCTTTGTGCCTTCTTGACCATGCCCGCAAGATTCGGCCGCTTCTCGGCGGGCGTCTCGCCAGTACCGAGCCCGCCACCGAACTCGACGATCGCATCGATGCCTTCGGCGAAGGCGGTCTCCATGCACGCGAACCAGAGCACCGGATTGAACAACTGAAAAAACAATCGCGATCGAATGCCCTGAGGCTCAGGCTCGTGTAGGCCGCCCGTGTAATTCGACAAGGTTGCAGTTTGCAGGGGCTTGAATTCGACGTCGTCGAGAACCTCGCGGAAGCGTCGTGCGGCCTCGACCATCAAATAGGTATGAAACGCACCCTCAGTACGCAGGCGCTGTGCACGCTTGCGAGGGAATCGCTCACCGATTTCCGTTTCGAGTGCGTCCAGGTCCGCATCTCGACCGGCGATCACCGTCTGCTCCGGGAGATTGCAGCCGCCGATTCCGCAAAAATACTGATCGGCGAGCGCCCTCGCCGTCACGAGATCGAGCGTCGTCGCCAACATGCTTCCTTCGCCGTATTCGCCCATCAACTCACCGCGCCGCTTAACGAGCGCGACGGCATCCTCGGTCGATAGCGCACCTGCGACGACGAGCGCACTGTACTCACCGAGGCTATGGCCGCCGGCGATTGCAGGCGTCACATTCGAGTCGCCGAGACACTCGTTGAACGCTGCGAGGCACGCGAGTTGATGTGTGACGAGCGCCGGTTGCGTGAAGCGCGTCAGATCAAGCTCCGAATCGGGATCCTTGAGGCACAGCGTTGCCATGTCGTAACCGACGACGTCGCTCGCGCGCGAAAAGATCTCGCGCGGACCGTCAAACGCCTCTAAGAGGTCGCCACCCATACCGCGGTACTGGCAGCCCTGCCCCGGAAAGACGTACAAAATTCTCGGATCCGATTCAGTCACGAAATACTCTCCATCGCATACACTTGCCAAGCGCGTCGAGCCGTTATGCCAACGACTCGACGCGCGCGACGATACGGCAGCGCCGCGAAGACCTCAAGCATGATCCGTAGCGAGAAATCGCTCGACGAGACGGCACCAGTAGCTTGCGCCGACCGGCAGGATGTCATCGTTGAAATCGTAACGTGAGTTGTGAATCCCGCAGCCACCGTGGCCCGGCCCGTTACCAATAAACACGAAGCAACCGGGGATGCGCTCGAGCATGAACGAGAAATCCTCCGAGACCATGACCGGCGGCGCATCGCTGTCGACGTTCGCCGGACCAACCAACGCCTCCGCCGTAGCCTGCGCGATGACCGTGGGCTCGTCCCAGTTGACGACCGCGGGAAACTCATTGACGTATTCGACACTTGCAGTCGTGCCGACCGCAGCACTGACGCCATCGACGACAGCCGCGAGTCGATCCTTCAGCGTTTGACGCAATGCCGGATCGAAACAGCGGATCGCACCGCTCAACAGAACCGTATCGGGCAGCACGTTGTGCGAGTCACCGCCATGAAGACGCGTCACGCTGATCGCAGCCGCCTCCAGCGGGTCCACATTGCGGCTGACAATTGCGTGACTGGCGACGACGATGTTCGCTGCAGCGAGGACCGCGTCTGTCGCCTGATGAGGCAGCGCTCCGTGACCGCCGCGGCCCGAAACTTCAATATCGAAGCAGTCCATCGACGCCATCAACGGGCCGCGGCGCAATGCAAAAGCGCCCGCCGGCAGTCCGGGCCAGTTGTGCATGCCGAAGACGGCGTCGACGGGGAACCGCTCGAACAAACCTTCGTCGATCATGACTTTGGCGCCGCCGGCTGCTTCCTCGGCTGGCTGGAAAATGAACCGCACGGTCCCGGTGAACGCGCCGTGCTCGGCGAGGTACCGCGCCGCACCGAGCAGCATCGTCGTATGGCCATCGTGGCCGCAGGCATGCATCGTGCCTGCGTGGCTCGAGCAATGATCGAACGTGTTCGCCTCTTGAATCGGTAGTGCGTCCATATCGGCACGCAAGCCGATGCTGCGACCCTGACCGCGCGTAAGCGTCGCCACAACCCCCGTTCGCGCCAAGCCTCGATGCACGGCTAGCCCCCACGACTCGAGTTTCTCGGCGACAAACTCGGCCGTCTTCACTTCCTCGAACGCGAGCTCGGGGTAGCGATGCAAATGGCGCCGCCAGGTCGTCAAGTCCTGCCGATGCCCAGAAATCGCGGCTATTGCGCTCATGCTCGTGAGTATAGACGCGTTTCCTTGATCTCACCGAACGACTCGGTTACATAGCAGGCTCATGAGCACGCTCACGGCAACCTCGACTGAAACGACTACCGGCTGGCGTTCCGTCAGCACACGGCGCGCGTTTCTGACTCACCTAGCATTGAGCGGGACGGTCGTCGGCATCGTCTGCGCGGCCATTTTTCTGTTCTGGTATCCAGGCCCGTATTTTGCAGTCAAAGGAACCTGGAACCCGCTGCGCGTGCTCGTTGGCGTCGATCTGATTCTCGGGCCGCTGCTGACGCTGATCCTGTTTCGCCCCGGTAAAAAAGGCCTCGCGCTCGATATGGCGATGATCGCGCTGATACAAATTTCTGCGCTTTTGTATGGGACGAGCGTGATCTACACCGAACGACCGTATTTCACGGTGTTTGCCGTCGACCGGTACGAGGTGCTCGCACGTGGGGACGTCGAGGCGGCGAGCCTCGTTGGCACGCCGTTCACAGACAAGCCGCTCGTCGGCCCGATATTTGCGTTCGCGCAGCTGCCGTCGGATTCGCAACAGCTGCAGCGCCTCATTGAGGAAACGTTGTTCGAGGGCAAACCGGATATCGACCGGCGTCCGGAGTTCTGGCTGCCGCTCGGTGAGGACGCGCGCAGCGCAATCCTCGAGCGCGCGCAACCACTCAGCGAGCTCGCGGCGCGCCAGCCAGAGTCGCAAGATGAAATCGATGCGCTCGGCGAGTCGATCGGCGTCGATCCCGGCGCAATCTCGTTCGTAGCGGTGATGGGCACCGAAGGACCGCTGACGATGGTTATCGACAACGAGTCAGCGCTGCCGGTCGCGGCGCTACCCATCGATCCGTGGTCGCAACCCGAGAACTAACGCACTGTTTTTCGGCGATCCGCCGAATTCAACTCTCGCGCAACGCTTGTTGCAACGGCCGATAGTCATCGAGCCGATCAAACACGCTGGCAACGGGCTCGAAGGTCAGGTAGCCGGCGTGCGTGTTGACGCCGTGCCCAAGTCCCGGATCGTCGATGAACGCCGCATGCCCGCGCTCAGCGATGCGCTCTATGTACGGGAGCGTGGCTTCGGTCAACGCCAGCGTCGAGGTGCGCGGATAAGCGCCGGGCATATTCGTCACACAGTAGTGAATGACGCCGTGGCGCACGAATGTCGGCGCGGAATGAGACGTCGGCTGCGATGTCGCGACGCAACCGCCCTGATCGATGCTGACATCGACGATCACGGCGCCGTCGGGCATCGACGCGACCATCGTCTCGGTCACGATGCGGGGCGCGCGAGCCCCTTCGATCAGCACGGCACCAACGAGCAGGTCGGCATCGCGAACCTGCTCCGCCAATGCATCCGGCGTCGATAGCACGTAGTCGATGTCCTCGTCGATCGACGCATTGATCTCGCGGCCAAGCGCCTCGTCGAGACCGAGCATCGTGACGTTTGCCCCCATGCCGATCGCAGCACCGGCCGCATGCTGCCCGACGACGCCGTCGCCGACGATGACGACGCGGCCGTTGCGCCGCCCCAAGATCCGACCCAACAGCGTCCCGCGACCGCCATTGAAGCGCGCGAGGTAATAGTTGCCGACGATCGGCGCCATGCAGCCGGCGACGGCGCTCATTGGCCGCAACAGCGGCAAGACGCCGCCGTCGCCCTCGACGGTTTCGTACGCGACGCCCGTCGTACGCCGCTCGAGTAACGCACTAGTCAACGCCGGATCGACGCCCGCTAAGTGCAGATACGTGAAGAGAATCTGCTCGCCAAGACGCGCGTACTCCACTTCGAGAGGTTCTTTGACCTTGACGACGAGCTCACTGCCCCACGCCTGCTCGCCGGTTCCGACTGCTGTGCCCGCAGCCTCGTACTCCGCGTCGTCGAAACCACACCCGACGCCGGCGCCCGACTCGACGATGACGCGGTGCCCTGCGCCGACGAGTTTGCGCGCCCCGTCGGGAGTCAGGGCGACTCGGTTTTCGTTGTCCTTGATCTCCTTGGGAACGCCAATCAGCATGCTAGTGTCCTATCTCGTGAATAACTTGACTACGTTGCCAGCGACTATTCGTGCCTGGCCAACGGCCGCAGTCGGCGGCCACTCATTTGAATTGTTTAAACCGGTACCATGCCACGATCTGCCGTCGCGATGCCGTCCGCTTCATCGACGCTCAGCAGCACGGCGAGCCCTACAAGAAACAGCGCGAGCACGACAGAGACGCCGAGCCGCTGCGACCCAGTCAGCTGCGTAATTATGCCTAGCAGAAACGGGCCGATGAACGCCGTCAGCTTTCCGGAAAACGCGAAAAATCCGAAGAACTCGTTCTCCGCATGCGGCGGCACGAACCGCGCCATCAGCGAGCGGCTCGCCGCTTGATTCGGACCGAAGAAGAGCCCCGTCAGAATGCCAGCTGCCCAAAAAGCCTGCGGCGAACGTGCGGCGACCGCGATGACCGTCGCCGTTATCAGTCCGAGCAGCGAGACGACGATCGTCCGCTTGCCGCCTATCCGGTCGTCGAGATGCCCCATCAGCAATGCGCCTGCCCCGGCCGACAGATTCAATACAATGCCGAATATCAACACGTCTTCGAGCGTGAATCCGAACGTCTCGGCAGCGTAAATTCCACCGAACGCATAGATTGTCACGATCCCATCGTTGTAGAACAGGCGCGCAATCAAGAATCGGATCATCTGCCGGTAACGCCTGAGCTCACGAACGGTATCGGCAAGCTGTCGAGACGTATCCTTGATGATGCGACCAGCTGTCGAGATTCGGCTCTTGTCTTCGGCAACGAACAGGAACAGCGGCAAGCTGAAAACACCGAACCAGACCGCGACTAGCAAGTTTGTCGCGCGGACGTTCTCCCCGGCCTCGGTCGAAAAGCCGAACCACGGCACATCTGGCTGCACGAACGCAATGAGCGCCAGCGCGAGCGCAGACAGTCCGCCAATATAGCCGAGGCCCCAACCATAGCCTGAGACTCGGCCAACCCGTTCCGGTGGAGCGACGTCCGGTAGAAAGGCGTTGTAGAACACTTCGCCGAACTCGAAGCCGATGTTGGCGATGACGACGATCGCCAGCGCCGCATACACCTGGCCCGGCAATACCCGATAAAGCGCTGCCGTCGCGACGACCGAGACCAGCGTAAAGACAAAAACGAATCGCTTGCGGTAGCCGCCGCGATCAGCCAGCGCACCGAGAAACGGCGAGCAGATCGCAACGATCAATGCGGAGAGCGTAATTGCGCGCGACCATAACGCCGTGCCGGTGATCGGATCAGGGGCGATGGCCTGCGTAAAATACGTTCCGTAGATGAACGTGATGACGAGCGTGCCGAACGCCGAATTCGCAAAA
The DNA here is from genome assembly GCA_024640685.1 of Rhodospirillaceae bacterium. GTDB lineage: Bacteria > Pseudomonadota > Gammaproteobacteria > Steroidobacterales > Rariloculaceae > JAHEEM01. Next base: position 15,027 of record JAHEEN010000019.1, on the reverse strand, counting down.
TCGTAGAGAGCCCATGACCAGACGGTTCGCGATCCGCTCTGGCGGGCGCGCCAGGCAGCGCTAGCGCCGGTATCGGGTGCCATATCAGCCGGCAAAGAAAAAGGGGCGCTCTAAAGCCGCCCCTAGCAAAAGACAACGTCCAGCTGTCACTGCGAACGTCACTCCCCAAATTCGTGCTCGGTGTGTTGCGTCGATACAACAACAACGAGTTTCAGCGATTCTAGCACATCCCGTTGACGGTTAGCCATCGGCATGGGGAGGTCTCGCCGACCCTGCGATACGGCCATCACGACGACGAGGTGATGACGCGGCAGCGAAGCCGAAGACTCCGCGCGCGACGCAGCACAAGCGTCGAACGCGACCGGCGCACGCTGGTCCAAGCCGGCTAGATTCTCTATTCTTTCCGGCCTTCGTGGAGGGGCTTGCCATGCAGCGCGTAATTCAACTTTCGATGCTTGCGGGTTTGCTCATCGCGAGCGCGGCGCAGACGGCTGCCGCACAAAACGCCGACGCCGACCAGGAGGAGGCCCGGTCCATCGAGGAGATTGTTGCAGACAGCGATCGTTTCGATGGGCTGTTTACGCTGTTCCGCGACCGTGACTCCGGCGATACGCACATGCTCCTCAAGCGGGAGCAACTCGGTCGCGAGTTCATTTATTTCGCCGTCAGCGTCGACGGTGTCGTCCAAGGCGGCCATTTCCGCGGCAGCTACCGGCAGAATCGCGTGTTATCGGTGCAGCGTCACTTCGACCGGATCGAGTTCCGCTTCGAGAACACGGCGTTTCACTTCGACAGCGATCACCCGCTCGCGCGCGCAGCCGATGCAAACATCAGCTCGGCGCTGCTTGCTTCGGTCGAGATTGCCGCCGAGGACGACGACAGCGGCGACGTGCTACTCGCCGTCGACGAGCTGTTCTCCGGAGAGCGGCTGCTGCAAGTCAAGCCAACGCCCGACCCGGACCAGGGGCCGAAGGATGGGTTCCGGCTCGGCGATCTCAGCGACGACAAGACCAAGATCACGGCCGTTCGCAGCTATCCACTGAATACCGACGTTCAGGTCGAGTACGTCTACGAGAACACGTCACCGGTCGTGCGCGGCAACGACGAGGTCACCGACAGTCGCTTTGTCAGCATCGTTGTCCAACACTCGCTGATTGCGCTCCCGGACAATGACTACGAGCCGCGACTCACCGATCATCGTCTCGGTTTCTTCGCCGAAAAAGTGACGGATCTGACAGCCGACAACCCGACGCCGTACCGCGACCTCGTCAACCGCTGGCACCTGGTCAAGCGCAATCCGGGCGCGGCTGTCTCCGAGCCGGTCGAGCCGATCGTCTGGTGGATTGAGAACACGACACCGGACGAGTTCCGCGACGCAATTCGCGAAGGCGTGCTGGCATGGAATCGATCGTTCGAGAAGATCGGCTTTCGCAGTGCGATCGAGGTGCGCGTGCAGCCGGACGACGCCGACTGGGAAGCCGAGGATCTTCGCTACAACGTGCTGCGTTGGACATCCTCGCCGAACCCGGTCTTCTCCGGCTACGGGCCGTCGTTCACGAATCCGCGCACGGGCCAAATTCTCGGTGCCGACATCATGCTCGAGTACTCAGGCGTCATCCGCAGGATTCAATATCAGCGAATCTTGGACAATCTACGCGTGACCGAGTCGGCGGTGGCGATGTCAGCGGAATACTGCTCGTACGCGTACGAGGGGCAGCTTACGCACGCATTCGGCCGGTTTGCCGTCAACGCGCTCGAGCTCGGCTCAGCCGCCGAGGAACGGGTCATGCGCGAATTTCTCGTCGACCTCGTTCTGCACGAGGTCGGACATACGCTCGGATTCGCTCATAACTTCGCCGGGTCGACGATGCTGAGCCTCGATGAGGTCTTCGACCCCGACGCCGTCGGACGAGCCGGGCTCTACTCAACGGTCATGGACTACACCGACATCAACGTCGCTCCGCCTGGCCGCGAGCAGTCAAATTACTTCTTGCTGCAACCGGGCTCGTACGACGATTGGATTGTCGAGTACGCGTACTCGGTGGCTGCGGCGGACGCGGGCACCGAGCGTAATCGCCTGGCTGCGATCGCAGCCCGCTCGACCGAGCCCGAGCTGCTGTTCGGCACCGACGATCACGTGATGCGTGCACCGGGTCTCGGTAGCGATCCGCGCATTCACTGGTACGACATGAGCAGCGATCCGATCGGTTACGCGATCGAGCGTATCGGTTTGGTCGACACGCTGTTCGAGCAGGCCTCGGCGCGGCTCGTCCGTGACGGCGAGTCCTACCACGAGCTGCGCGACGGCTACATAGTCATGCTCGGCCAGCTTGGCCGCTCGATTGGCGTGTTGGCCCATCAGATCGGCGGCGTCCAGATCAACCGCTCAGTCGTCGGCCAACCCGACGCCGGCACGCCGTTCGTCGCGGTGCCGCTCGAGCTGCAGCAGCGCGCGATGGCCGGACTGACCGAGCATGTCTTCTCGCCGACGGCGCTGACTGCACCTGTTGAGCTCTACAGTCACCTGCAGGAACAGCGCCGGTTATGGAATTTCTCGAACGAGACCGAGGACCCGAAATTGCACGAATGGGTGCTGGATCTCCAATCCAGCGCGCTCGACCATTTACTGCATCCACGCGTCATGGCGAGGATCACCGACTCGGCGCTCTACGGTAACGAATACCGGCTGGCTGATGTCATGACCGATCTGACGAGCGCAATTTTTACCGCGGATCTGCGCGGCGACGTCGACTCGTTTCGCCGCAACCTGCAAACGGAATACGTCAAGCGGCTAGCCGAAATTGTCGCAGACGGCGATGACTACGATCACGACGCGCGCGCGATGGCGTTCTATCAGGTCCAGGAACTCGAGCGGTCGTTACGCAGGAAGCGCGGCGGCGACATCGCAACCCGGGCTCATACACAAAATTTGCTGTTCTTGATCAATCGCTTGCTAGAGACCGGCGCATAACACGCCGCACGCTCTATACTGTGCGACCTATCCGGCCAACTGGCCCACGAAGGCATTGGGGGGAGTAGTCATGAAGCTGACTCGAAGACAGATTCTAGGCACGAGCTTGCTCGTGGCCGGCGCAACGGGATTCTTTGATACGGCGCTCGCTCAGACGGGATCTGGAACCGCCGCATTAGAAGAGATCATCGTCGAAGGCACACGGCTGCAGACAACGCTCCAACGAGCCCCGGGCGCGGTCAGTGTCGTTGGACTGGACGACATCCAGATCGGTCGCCAGCAACTCAACCTCGACGAGTCGCTGTCCCGGGTTCCTGGGCTGTTCATGATGAGCAACTACAACTTCTCTCGCGACCTGCGGCTGTCGATCCGCGGGTTCGGCGCGCGAGCGGCATTTGGTATCCGCGGGGTCAAAATTGTCGTCGACGGCATTCCCGAAACACTGCCGGACGGCCAGGGCCAGGTCGACACGATCGATCTTGGCACGGCACGGCAGATCGAGGTCATCCGCGGACCGAGTTCGAGCCTGTACGGCAACGCGTCGGGCGGTGTCATCAACGTAATCTCTGAGGGTGGCACGGCCGAGCCCTACGCAACCGCAAGATTGTCGACCGGCGCATTCGACTTCAGCAAGCTGCAGTTCAAGACCGGCGGCACGGCCGGGCCGATGGACTACGTCGTGAGCCTCTCTGACACGTCGATCGACGGCTACCGCGACCATAGCGAATGGGAAAACACGCAGCTCAGCGGACGATTCAATTTCGACCTGGCCGGCGACAGCAACTTCCTCGCGGTCGTCAACTACACCGATCAGCCGATATCGAACGACCCAGGCGGAATCAATCTCGCTCAAGCGATTGCCGATCCCCGCTCGGCACGCGATGCGAACGTCAATTTCGATGCCGGCGAGGCACTCGAGCAAACCCGCGTCGGGTTTGTCTACACGCTGCCGTTAAGCGACGAGCATGAACTCGCGGTCAGGACCTACCACGTCGACCGCGACTTCGAGAATAAGCTTCCGTTCACAGGCGGTGGTGCCGTTGAAATCGACCGGCAGTTCTCCGGCGGCGGCGTCAGTTACACGTATTCGGGCGCGCTCGGCGGCATGGAGAACCGGCTGATCGTCGGCTTCGATATCGACGACCAGGACGACGACCGCCGGCGCTTCGACAACTTGCTCGGCATTGTCGGCCCGTTGACGTTCGACCAAAACGAAAGCGTGCAAGCGCGCGGCGTCTTTCTACAGGACGAGCTCAGCCTCAGCGAGACGGTCGGCCTTCGATTCGGTCTGCGCTACGACGAGATCGAGTTCAGCATTGACGATCGATTCCTTTCCGACGGCGACGACTCAGGCTCAAGGACGCTCGACAATGTCAACCCGATGTTCGGCATCGTCGGTTCGATGACGGAGAATTTAACCGTCTATGGCACCTACTCGACTGCGTTCGAGACGCCGACGACGACCGAGTTCTCGAACCCGAGCGGCGGCGGCGGCTTCAATCCGGACCTAGGGCCGCAGGAAGCGGAGAACCTCGAGATCGGCGTGCGTGGTCAGCTCGGCGACGTCACGCGCTACGAAGCGGCGTTGTTCTCGATCGACGTCAAAGACGAGCTGATTCCGTTCGAGACGGAAAATCGCGAGTTTTTCGTCAACGCCGGGCGATCGGACCGCACGGGACTCGAGCTCTCGCTGCAAACTGAGCCCGTCGAGAATCTACGGCTTACTGTCAGCTATACGTACTCGGACTTCGAGTTCGACGAGTTCATCGACAACGACGGCAACGATTTCTCAGGAAACACAATTCCCGGCATTCCCGAGAGTTTTCTGTTCGGCGAGCTCGCCTACCGGCATCCGCGCGGATACTTCGGCACGCTCGACTTCCGCTATGTCGATGAGCTCTACGGCAACAACAGCAACTCCGTCGCCATCGACAGCTATACGCTGACGAACGTGCGTGCCGGCGTGGAATTGGATGTCGGCTCGTTCACGGTGACGCCTTTCGTCGGCGTCAACAATCTGTTCGACGAGAGCTATAACTCCGATATCCGGATCAATGCGTTCGGGGGACGGTTCTACGAACCAGCGCCAGATCGGAACATCTACACCGGTGTCGAGATTCGCTACGACTTTCAGTAACCGAGAGACTTCTAGAAATGCACGACTGAGCGAATGCTCTCGCCCTCGTGCATTAGATCGAACGCGCGATTGATGTCGGCTAGCCCCATCGTATGGGTAATCATCTCGTCGACCTTGATGCCGCCGGTCATGTAGCGATCGACGAGCCCTGGCACCTCGCTGCGCCCGCGCACACCGCCGAACGCGCTACCGCGCCATACGCGACCGGTGACCAGCTGGAACGGGCGCGTGCAGATCTCCTGACCGGCACCGGCAACGCCGATAATCGTCGATTCGCCCCAGCCCTTGTGACAACACTCGAGCGCCGCGCGCATCAGATCGACATTACCGATTGCTTCGAACGAATAGTCGACGCCGCCGTCGGTCAGCTCGACGATGACGTCCTGAATTGGCTGATCGTAGTCCTTCGGATTGACGAAATCCGTCGCGCCGAGCTGGCGAGCCATTTCTTCTTTCGTCGGATTGACGTCGACGGCAATGATCCGCTCGGCGTTGGCCATGACGGCACCTTGAATGACACTCAAGCCGACACCGCCAAGCCCAAAGACCGCGACCGTCGAGCCCGGCTCGACCTTGGCCGTATTCAGGACAGCGCCGATGCCGGTCGTGATTCCGCAACCGAGCAGGCACACGCTTTCCAGCGGCGCTTCAGGGGATATCTTCGCAAGCGCGATCTCGGGCAACACCGTGTACTCCGAGAACGTCGACGTCCCCATGAAATGCAGCACCTGTTTTCCGCCGACCGAGAAACGGCTCGTGCCATCCGGCATCAAGCCCTGCCCCTGAGTGACACGAATCGCCTGACAGAGATTCGTTTTTCCGGACTTGCAGAATTTGCACTCCCGACACTCCGGCGTATACAACGGGATGACCTTGTCGCCGGGCTTGACGCTCGTGACACCGGGTCCGACCTCCTCAACGATACCGCCACCCTCATGTCCCAAAATCGACGGGAAAGCGCCTTCGGGATCGCTGCCCGACAACGTATAGGCATCGGTGTGACACACCCCGGTCGCGACAATTCGTACGAGCGCCTCACCGGCCTTGGGACCGGCCACATCGACTTCCTCGATCGACAATGGCTTGCCTGCTTCCCACGCGACTGCGGCTCTCGATTTCATGCGGACCCTCCGACTCGAGTTCTGAATTGAGCTAGGCGCCGTATACTAGCAACAATCTTCGTGCCTGATCGGCGCTTGCACCCACTGACAGCCCACCGACTCTCGATCACCCAACCGTGCGCCAGCATTCGCTAATCTCCGCTACGCGCGTCGTTCCGAGCTGCGGCAGCTCGCGGTAGTTTTTATGCAGATCTATCTCGGGCTCGGCTCCAACCTCGGCAATCGGCGCGACAACCTGCGCCGCGGCCTCGAGTCGCTGACTCAAGCTGGCGTCGACGTCGTGCGCGTCTCGCCGGTCGTCGAGTCACCGGCATTGCTGCCGACTGAGGCGCAGCCGGAGTGGAATCTGCCGTTCTTGAACATTGCCGCCGAGTGCCATACCGACGCGACGCCGGAATCGCTGCGCAGCGAGATAAAGCGCATCGAGCGTGAGCACGGCCGCGACAATGCGGATCGCTGGTCACCCCGGCCGCTCGATATCGATATCCTGGTCTGGGGCGATCAGCAGATTCGTACGCCGACGCTGACGATTCCGCATCGCGACACGCACACCCGCAGCTTCGTATTGACGCCGTTGATCGCGCTACAACCGCGACTCCGGCTGCCCGGAATGTCGGAACGGTCGGTGCTGCAATGGTCCACGGAGAACGATGAGCACATTCCACTGTGGATGGGCATCGTCAACATTACGCCAGACTCGTTCTCCGACGGAGGGCGCTTCACGGATTGGCAGTCACTCGAACGCGAGCTCGACGCGATGCTCGCGGCCGGTGTCCATATCGTCGACCTCGGCGCAGAATCGACTCGCCCGGGCGCATCGGCTATCGACGCATCGACAGAGTGGCAGCGCCTCGAGCCGCTGCTCGTGCCGTTGCTCGAGCGCCTCGCCGGCGACCCGTTGCGGCCGCTCGTCAGCATCGATACCTATCACCCGCAGAATGCGCAACGTGCGATCGAGCTGGGCGTCGATATCGTCAACGACGTGACGGGCTTGCGTGACCCCATGATGCTCGAATTGGCTGCCGACAATGCCGTCGACTGGATTGCAATGCACAGCCTGAGCGTGCCGGTCATCAAAGGCGAAACGCTGCCGCCCGACCGAGATCCCCTGGTCTCAGTCGAGATGTGGCTGGAGCAGCGACTCGAGGATTGGACTCGCGCGGGCGTCGATCCAAACCGAATCATCGTCGATCCGGGGATCGGCTTCGGCAAAGATTCGCTGCAGTCGCTCGATCTATTACGCGCGGCAGGTCGGCTCAGACGCTACGATCTCAGGGTGCTGGTCGGGCACTCGCGCAAGTCCTTTCTGACGAATTTGACAGGAGCTGACATCGCGGCGAAAGACTTTGCGACGGTCGGAATGTCGCTGGCTCTGTGTGCGCAGCACGTTGACATCTTGCGCGTCCACAACGTGCCGCTGCACACCGCGGCGTATCGTGGCTGGAGTGAAGCTCGCGCGGCCAGCCGCGAACGCCGCGCAAAGCTTCAGACCGGCTAGACGACTCTCGGTCTACCCGTCAAGGCCGCCGGACGAGGAACAGGAAACGATCCGTATCGCGGCCGAGCTCCGGCGCCATGATATAGACCGTGTGATCGTCAGCAGCCGTGTGCAGCAGGTCGGAATCCTCGACGATCTCAAAGCCCGCCTCCTCGATCATTCGCCGCGCATCGGCCTTGAGCATTCGATGCAGCTCGTCGTTGTCCCTGCCCGCGGTGCCTTCGTGATCGATAACGACGGCCATGCCGCCGGGTTTCAGGGCTTCGTAGATCTCGCGCAGAAAACTCGTATCGCGATGATGCAACGTCAACGCGGTCACCGCTCGATCGACGATACCGGCGCCGATCGACGGTAACGAATCGAAGACGGCCTCGACGTTACCGAGACGGTCCGCTCTTGCCTGTCGGGCTTGGCGCTGTGCATCGTCCCGCGGCGCACCGAACTGTGCGTAGACCGTACCGCTCGGACCGACCGCTGCGGACAGGACCTCGGTATACCAACCACCGCCAGCGGCGACGTCGACGACCGTCATGCCGGCTTCGACGCCTAACAGCTGCATGACCTGGTACGGCCGGCGCGAACCGTCGCGCGCCTTGTCCTCGGCGGGCCTGGCGTCAGCCGCGAGCTTCTCGATGAAATCCGGCGCGACCGCGTGCGCGCTCGCAAGCAAACCTATTGAGGCAGCGATAATTGCGACCGACGTGATTCGTCTAACCATCTGATATTAAACTCCTTTTTCAGAACTATGCAGCGATGTCCGAAAGTTTCGCGCATACAGGCATCACTACTAGCGCACGCTAAACTACCAACGCTCGCCAATCAAGAACTCGAATACCCGCAAAGGCCATCGCCGTTTCGGGGCGCTTAAATCGCGCTGCAACCGATTGGCTTACGGTTGTGTGCGCTTCGAACGCGGTGCTAGGATCACCGCCCGTCCGCCGCGCCGCGACGCCGGTCCCGCTCACTGACGACGAACGGATTTCACTGATGCAACGAATCTTGGTCTGCCTGAAACGCGTTGTCGACTACAACGTGCGCGTTCGGCTGAAGCCGGACGGCTCCGGCGTCGTCCTCGACGGCGTCAAGATGAGCATCAACCCATTCGATGAGATCGCACTCGAGGAAGCGCTGCGAATCCGCGAACGCGGCGAAGTCGAGGAAGTCGTCGTCGCCAGCATCGGAACCAGCGACAGCCAACAGCAACTGCGCACGGGGCTTGCGATGGGCGCCGACCGTGCGGTTCTCGTCGAGACCGATGCGCAGCTCGAGCCGCTGACGGTTGCGCGCACATTGCTGGCACTGGTCGACAGAGAAAACCCAGACCTCGTTCTTCTCGGCAAACAAGCGATTGACGCCGACAACAATCAAACGGCACAGATGTTGGCGGCGCTCTGGCAACGCCCACATGCGGTGTTCGTCTCGGAGCTGTCGATCGACGGCGCGGCGGCGACTGCCGTTCGCGAGGTCGACGCAGGCCTCGAGGTCGTCGAAGTCGACTTGCCGGCCGTCGTTAGCAGCGACCTGCGATTGAACGAGCCGCGCTACGTCAAGTTACCCGAGATCATGAAGGCGAAGAAAAAGCTGTTGGAGACGATCGCATTCGCCGAGCTGGGTATCGACGCTACGAGCCAGTTCAGCGTCGTCAGCACGGACCCACCGCCGGAGCGCGCGCAGGGCATTCGCGTAGACAGTGTCGAGGCGCTGGTCGCAGAGCTCAAATCGCGAGGATTGGTCGATGGCTGAAGTCCTGATCGTAGCCGAGCACGATGGCGCCACGCTGAATGCGAGCACAGCGCGCTGCGTTAGCTGCGCTGAGGAGATCGCCGGCGACCAGGTCGATATCGCCGTGTTCGCCGACGACGGTCAGGCGCTTGCGGCACAAGCGGCCAAGCTCGCGGGCGTTCGCACGGTGTTGCTGATCGAGCGCGCCGAGAACGCTCATCCCGTCGCTGCCGTGCTCGCGCCGCAGCTTGCGGCGCTGGCTACCAACTACTCGCACGTCCTCGGGCCATCGACGACGTTCGGCAAGGACTTGATGCCGCGAACCGCGGCGTTGTTAGGCGTCGGCCAACTGAGCGACATCATGGCCGTCGAGAGCCCGTACCGATTCAAGCGCCCTATCTACGCCGGCAACGCGATCGTCACGGTCGAAGCCAATACGGGCGCAACACTCGTCGCGACTGTTCGAACCGCATCGTATGGGCAAACGGGATCGGGTGGCGCAGCGGCGATCGAACGCCGTGAGACCGATGCCTCGATTCCTGCGCATACGCGATTCGTCGAGCTCAGGACCGCCAGCGACGGCAGCCGCCCGGACCTGCAGTCCGCGACGAAGATCGTCTCCGGCGGGCGCGGTGTCGGCAGCGGCGAGAACTTTGCGTTGATCTACGACCTTGCCGAGAAGCTTGGTGCAGCAGTCGGTGCGTCGCGTGCTGCCGTCGACGCCGGCTACGTAGCGAACGACCTTCAAGTCGGCCAGACAGGGAAGATCGTCGCGCCCGATCTCTACATTGCGATTGGAATTTCCGGGGCGATCCAGCACCTGACAGGCATCAAAGATGCCGGCACGATCGTCGCGATCAACAAGGACGAGGACGCGCCGATCTTCGACGTCGCCGATATCGGTCTTGTCACCGACCTGTTTACGGCCGTGCCCGAACTAACCGACGCCCTAGGTGATTAGTCCTGCGCGAATGCACGCTTAACCTCGTCGGCGATAATCGCCATGCCGTCGGCAATGACACGTGGGTTTTCGGCGAACGAAATCCGCAAACATTCGTCGCGGTGTCGCCAATCGTCGCTGTAACCCGGAAAGAAATAGTGGCCGGATAACACGAGCACGCTGCGACGCTTCAGGCGGCGATAGAGCTCGGCGCTAGTGATCGGCAGTCCCGGCAACCAAAGCCACAGAAAGAAAGCGCCCTCCGAGACGTGTATCCGAAACGGCACGCCTCCAAGCGCATCGGCGAGCGTCGCGCGCGCGTAAGCGGCCTTGTCACGGTAATACGGCGTGACCAGCTCCCGCGACCATTCGAGAATCTCACCGCTAGCGACGATGTCCTCGGCAAGCACCGGACCGACACTACCGACGGCAAGGCTCATGACGGCAGTCATACGTGTAAGCGCCTCGACGATGTCCTCCCGCGCAACGACGATGCCGGTGCGAACGCCGGGGAGACCGAGCTTCGACAAGCTCATGCAGAGGATCACATTCTCGTGCCAATGCGGCTGGGCGTCGACGAACACAATGCCCGGAAACGGCAGCCCGTAGGCGTTGTCGACAATCAACGGCACTCCCGCCGCCGCTGCAATCTCGTCGAGCCTCGCAAGCTCGTCGTCCGTGATCACATTGCCCGTTGGGTTCGTCGGCCGTGAAACGCAGATCGCACCGATACTCGAGCCGACGCTCAATCCTTCGAGATCGATTCGATACTTGAATGCGTTGTCGGGTAGCTCCTCGATGCGCGGCGCTCGTGCGACGAACAAGCCGCTGTCGAGACCCTGGTCCGCGTAACCAATGTATTCGGGAACGATCGGAAGCAATACACGTTTGCGCTCGCCACTCGAGAACTCGCCGGCCAGCAGATTGAACAGCAGATAGAACCCACCCTGGCTACCTGCCGTCAGCGCGATGTTCTTCGCCGTAACATTCCAGCCGTATTCGCGCTCGAGCAACCGTGCAAGCGCTGCACGAAACGGGATCTCACCGGTCGGGTGCGCATAGTTACCGACGAGCCGATCCGTTAGCTCGCCGCTCGCCGCGATCGCAGCCAGTCGCTCCTGGATGCGGGCCTGCACTGCAGGAATCTTTGCCGGGTTGCCGCCACCGAGGAACAACACGCCGGATGAATCGGCGACGGCATCGCCAAGATCTTCCATGAGCTCCAGCGAACCCGTACGGCGCGTGTATCGCTCGCCAAAACGCGACCAGGACGTTGTCATTGCATCGCCGCAGCAGTCTTTACGAGCACGATCATCGCACCGCGATCAAAAAACGATCCTGTGCGGGTGCGCGTAGATGTTGTAGCGATCTGCACGCAAGAACCCGACGAGTGTGATACCGAACTCCGCAGCGAGATCGACCGCCAGTGACGACGGCGCACCGACGGCCGCGACCATCGGCACACCGGCCATCATCGCTTTCTGCAGCAGCTCGAAGCTCGCCCGCCCGCTGACGACGATCCCGAACGATGCCAGTGGCAGCTTGTCTGCAAGCATCGCGGCACCGATCAGCTTGTCGAGCGCATTGTGCCGACCGACGTCTTCTCGCGAGTCGACGATCTGACCGTCCGAGCCGAACAAACCGGATGCATGCAAGCCCCCAGTGACCTCGAACGTCGATTGCCGTGCGACAAGCCGCTCGGGCAGATGGCCGAGCCGACTCGCAGGCATCGAGAACTCGGCCGAGCCGATGTCGTAGCGGCCCTGCACGGCGACGGCGTCGAGTGACGATTTGCCGCAGACACCGCAGCTCGAGGACGTGTAGAAGTGCCGCTCGAGCCGCTCGAGATCGACTTCCACGCCTGGCGCGAGCTCGACACGCACGACGTTGATCAGGCCATTCGCGGCAGGCGGCCCGCACGGGGCGATGCTGACGATATCGCCGCGGTCGGCGACGATCCCCTCGGTAAACAAGAATCCGGCGGCGAGCTCACCGTCGTCGCCCGGAGTGCGCATCGTGACCGAAATACTCTGCTCGCCGCGCGTGCCGTCCGGCCGGTTAAATGCCAGGCGGATCTCCATCGGCTCCTCGACCGCGACGGCATCGTCGACGGCACTCTTAAGCCCGCCGCTGAAGCGGTTGATTGCAAGCTCACGAATGGCGTTATTCGGCATGCCCGGGAGTATGCGCCTCGCTCAGGTATCTCACCAGGTGGTCCCGACACTGCGGTCTGCGCCTCTGCAATCGCGGACGTGGCTGCGACGGCGCTCGGTGATCGCGTTACGGGTCCACCTTCCGGACGCGGGACCGATCGATCTCGCCGACGTTTCTGCAGCCGAGCAAGCGCATGTCACGCTCGACATCGGTTCTGAAGTACTCGAGTACCTGGTCGACGCCGGCCTCGCCACCTGCGCCGAGCGCATAGAGATACGGCCGACCGAACGACACGACCTTCGCGCCGAGCGCCAGCGCCTTCAGCACGTGCACGCCGCGACGCACGCCGCCCTCGAGAATGACCTCGAGCCGATCGCCGACGGCATCGACGATCTCCGGCAGCACTTCGATAGGCGCCGGCGACGTATCGAGCTGACGGCCACCGTGATTGGAGACCATGACGGCGCTCGCGCCGATCTCGGCGGCGCGCATCGCATCCTCGACGGACAGCACGCCCTTGACCGCGAACGGACCGCCCCACTCTTCGACCATTTCTGCCGCATCGTCCCAGTTGACCGTACGATCGAGCTGGTCGTTGAAGAACGTCACCAGCGTCGTGACGTCTCCCTTGATGCGGTCACGCACATTCGCAAGCTCCAGCGGCGGGCTCGTGAAGTAATTCCAAACCCATCGCGGATGCATTGCAAAGTCGAGCAGGCTCGCAAGCGTCAGCTTCGGCGGGATCGTCATCCCGGTGACGATGTCGCGCTCGCGATTGCCGGCAACTGGCACATCAACCGTCAACGCGAGTGCGTGGTAGCCTGAATCCTTGCAGCGCTGGACGAACTCGCGGTTCAAGCCGCGGTCCTTGAAGACGTACACCTGAAAGAGCTTCGGCCCGGTCGTCGCCTCAGCGGCCTCCTCGATGCTCACAGTCGACATCGACGATAGCGAGTACATCGTCCCAGCGCGGTTCGCAGCCCGCGCAACGGCCGGTTCGCCGACGTGGTCAAACAGCCGCCCCATCGCAGTCGGCGCGCAGATGAACGGCACGTCGATCGGCTGACCGAACACCGTCGTCGACAAATCGATCTCACTGACGTCGACGAGCCAGCGCGGCACGAGCTCCCAACGATCGAATGCGGACGTGTTGCGGTTCATCGTCCATTCGTCGCCGGCCGCGCCATCGATATAGTGAAACATCGGCGCCGGCAGGCGTCTCTTCGCGCGCTCGCGTAGCCGGGCCACGTTGTAACAACGCTTCAAGCCTCTGGACATGGATACGGTGCTTCCGTCGCTACTGCTGTTCTTGTTGTCGTCTCGCGCCAAGCGCTGCGCCGGAACTCAGCGTGCGCGCAGCTCGTCGGGGTAATGCTTCAGGATACTCAATACCGGGAACGGCGCCATGCCGCCCAACGCACACAGCGAGCCGTCGAGCATCGTCTGACAAAGCTCCGCGAGCAACGCGAGGTTGGCCTGTTCGTCTTGCCCGCTCAGAATCTTATCGATGACCTCGACACCACGTGGCGCTCCGACCCGGCACGGCGTGCATTTGCCGCACGACTCGATCGCGCAGAACTCCATCGCGAATCGCGCCTGCTCGCCCATATCGACGGTGTCATCGAAGACAACGAGCCCACCGTGGCCGACCATCGCGTCGACTTTCGCGAAGGCCTCATAATCGAGCGGCGTGTCGAAGTCCGCCGGTGGAACATACGCCCCCAGCGGCCCGCCGGCCTGCACGGCATGGATCTCGCGACCGCTCGCGGTGCCGCCGCCGAATTCCTCGAGGACCTCGCGCAACGTCCGCCCGAACGCGATCTCGACGAGGCCGCCACGCTCGACGTTGCCGGCGAGCTGCACGGTCAGCGTGCCGCGCGAGCGACCCGTGCCGAACTCACTGTAATGCGCTGCACCACGCGCCAACACGATTGGCACGGTCGCAAGCGTAATGACGTTGTTGACGATCGTCGGTGCGCCGAACAAGCCCTTGACGGCTGGCAGCGGCGGGCGATAGCGGATCATGCCGCGCTTGCCCTCGAGGCTCTCGAGCAATGACGTCTCCTCGCCACATATGTAGGCGCCGGCCGCCTCGCGCACCTCGAGATTGAACGCGCGGCCACTGCCGCGAACGTCGTCGCCTAGATAACCCTCGGCTCGGGCCGTCGCGATCGCAGCATTCATCGTGCGGATCGCCTGCGGATATTCGGCGCGAAGATAGACGTAGCCTTGCGTCGCGCCGACCGCGAGGCCGGCAATCGTCATGCCCTCGACGAGCACGAACGGATCGCTCTCCATGATCATGCGGTCGGCGAACGTGCCCGAGTCGCCTTCGTCGGCATTACAGACGACGTACTTCTGCTCACCCGGAGTATCGAGCACGGTCTGCCACTTGATGCCGGTCGGGAATGCTGCGCCGCCACGACCGCGCAGACCCGACTCCTTGACCGCGTCGACGATGGCCTGCCCGTCGAGCGCAAGCGC
>JAHEEN010000148.1 GCA_024640685.1 Rhodospirillaceae bacterium | reverse complement strand
TGCTCTGCATCGAGCTCGAGCGCGCTAAGGAGATCGCCGTGCTGCGCGCGCTGGGTTTGTCGCCGCCGCAGATCGCCAGGCTGTCGCTGACGCAAACCGGGCTGCTCGGCGTTGCCGCAGGTATTCTCGCGATACCGTTGGGCATCGTCATGGCGGAGCTGCTCGTCGATGTTATCAACCGGCGATCGTTCGGATGGGGCATGGAGCTCAACGTCAGCATCGAGCCGATCGCAATCGGCGCGTTCCTCGCAATAGTTGCTGCCGTGCTTGCAGGCATCTACCCTGCGCTGCGGCTCAGCCGCGGCAGCATCGTCGCGGGCTTGCGGGAGGAGTGAGCGATGCGGAGCGGAACAATCTTCGCAATCGCTGCGCTGCTCGCCGCGTGCGGAGCGCCGGCGCCCGAGGTCAGCACTGGCACGAGCTTGAGCAGTATTCTGGCCGACGCCGATATCGCCGACTTCGACCGCGCGCTCGTGAGCCGGCCGTTGCAGTTCCCGGCCGACCACTACGCTCATCCACGATTCAAGACCGAGTGGTGGTACTTCACCGGCAACCTCGATAGCGATGAGGGCGAGGCATTCGGATTCCAGTTGACGTTCTTCAGATTCGCCCTCGTGCCGAGTCTCGCGGCTCACCGTGGCTGGGACAGTCAGGCCGTCTGGATGGGTCACCTCGCGATCACCGACGTCGAGCGTGGGGGGTTCTACAACGCCGAGCGATTCTCACGTGACGGCCTGGAGCTGGCCGGAAACGCTAGGGCACCGTTTCGTCTATGGCTCGAAGACTGGTCGGCAACCGGAACGCAAAATGGGCCGTTTCCACTAACGCTGTCTGCAGCAGACTCGCAATTCGGCATCGAGCTCGTACTCGATGATGCCAAGGGCGCCATCGCGCATGGCCAAGACGGGCTCGATCGCAAAGGCGCCGAGCCTGGCAACGCATCGTACTACTACTCAATGCCGCGGCTGCCGGCCGTCGGCGAGATTCGTATCGGCGAGCGCGTATATCGAGTCAGCGGCGAGGCATGGATGGATCGCGAGTGGAGCTCGAATGCGCTCGACCCGATGCTCGCAGGCTGGGACTGGCTTGCATTACAGCTGTCCGACGGCAGCGATCTGATGTTGTACCGATTACGGACCGAGCGAGGAGGAGCGAGTGAGTTCAGTACCGGCACATGGATCGGCGACAACGGCAGTGTGATAAATCTTGCCAGCGAAGACTTCGAGATGCTGCCGGTCGATCAATGGACCAGCCCCGACAGCGGTAGCCGTTACCCGATTCGCTGGACGGTTGCGGTACCGTCACTGGCGCTCGAGCTCGACATCGACTCAGCAATCGCGAACCAAGAAATGAATCTCGCGGTTCGGTATTGGGAAGGCGCGGTGAGCGCGACGGGAACGCGCGATGGGTCGACGATCTCCGGCCGGGGCTATCTCGAGCTCACCGGCTACTGATGCGCGGTCAACGTTTGTGTAGCCAGCCCGGAAGCAGTGAGTAAGGATCGGTGCCGACTGTCTCATCGTGATCGATGCCGAGCGCCGCGAGCCGTTTCTGCAGCGATCCGTCACGCCATGCATCGAACGTCTCGGTCGCACCGCCAAGCAACTCGCCACCGACGAAGATCTGCGGGATCGTCTTGACGTTGTAGCGAGCGTTGAGCACGCGCCGAATCTGACCGCCGCGATCGTCCTTTTGGTACTCGACCGAGTCCAGATCGACGGATCGGTAATCGATCCCGAATTCCTTGAACATCTTGCGCACGGACCAACAAAACTCACACCACTCCAGTGCAAACAGCACGACCGGTGCCGTCGAGTCGCCGATCACTTCGTCGAAGAACGCCTCGGCGTCCGGTGCCGCCGCCGGTATCGCCTCGGCCGGCTCGGTATCCGGCGGCGGTGGCGGCGGCGCGGCGTCAAAACGAAATCCCGGCGTCGACCGCGATATCTCGAGCTCGTCAGCCGTCATATCGACCGGAATGTCCTCGAACAGCGGCGTCGTCAAATAGCGCTCACCGGTGTCGGGCAGCATCGCCAGGATCACGCTGCCGGGCTCGGCGGACTCGGCCACGGTCAGCGCTCCGGCAAGCGTCGCACCCGCGGAAATGCCGACGAAGATGCCTTCGCGCTGCGCGAGCTCACGCGACAAGCGCAATGAGTCGCTGCCGCTGACCGGCAAGATTCGATCGATGTATTCATGACCGACTGCGTCCTCGGCCAGCTTCGGAATGAAGTCCGGCGACCAGCCTTGCATCAGATGCGGACGGAAATTCGGATGGCTCGCGGCGGGCGCACCGTCGGCATCGCGCTGCTGCGCGATGCCGCTGCCGAGAATCTGCGAGTTATCGGGCTCGCAAACGACGATCTGCGTCTCCGGGCGCTCTTGTTTCAGCACGCGAGCGACCCCCTTCAGCGTGCCGCCTGTGCCGAATCCCGTCACCCAATAGTCGAGACGCTCGCCGTCGAAGTCGGCCAAGATCTCCGGTGCCGTCGTGCGCGAATGCATATCGGCGTTCGCCTCGTTGTCGAACTGCCGGCACAAGAACCAGCCGTGTGCCTCGGCGAGCTCGACGGCTTTGGCCAACATGCCGCTGCCTTTCTCCGACGCCGGCGTCAGAACGACCTTTGCGCCGAGGAACCGCATCAGCTTGCGGCGCTCGATGCTGAAGCTTTCGGCCATCGTAACGACGAGCGGGTAACCTTTCTGCGCGCAGACCATCGCAAGGCCGATTCCCGTATTGCCGCTCGTCGCCTCGATGACGGTCTGCCCGGGCTTGAGCGCTCCCGATCGCTCGGCATCCTCGATGACGCCGAGCGCGAGACGGTCCTTGACCGACCCCATGGGATTGAACGATTCCACCTTGACGTACAGCGATACGTGATCCGGGGCAAGCTTGTTGAGCCGAATGACCGGCGTTCGGCCGATCGTCGCCAACACGTTGTCGTAGCGGCCTGACATCAGGCTACTTTAGCAGTCGCTGCGACGCTGATCTCAGCTCTAGCTGCGAGACCTTTCAATCGAACACCCAATCACCGCCAGCCGTCTCGGAGTACTCGAGCACGGGCGACGACTGCGGCGCCTTTAGGATTCGATCGAACCACTCAATCGCAGCGGCAACGACCTCGCGTTGAATTGGATCGGGCTCATAGACACCGTCGGCGTTGCGCTCGATGAACGCGAAGCCGTGCTCGTCGTGATCGTACGACTGCCACTGCACGTTCTTGCCGGCCTCTTCGAGCAGCTCGTAGACCAGACGAAACGTCTCTTGATTGTGGTCGCGATCGCGGCCGACGACAAAGATCGGCGTTTGAATCGAGCGCAGCCGCGCCATTGCCGTGTCCATGTCGAGGCGCGCTCGGAGATTGGCGGCGGCTTCGCGCTGCATCTCGGGTGTATTGACCGGCAGAGTCTCGGGCTCCTCCGGCGGCGGAGGTGCGTTCGGGTCGCGCGGCCGCGGCGCGAGAAATCCGGTGGCGGCGGGTTCGGTCGCGATGCCGGCGGCAAGGCCATTGTATTGGTTCGTGATCTTCAGCAGCATCTCACCGCCGTGGCTGACACTCATGTAGCCGACGCGTGCTGCATCGACCTCCGGCAGCGCTCTGACGTACTCGATGATGTCGATCGCATCCTCGAACTCTTGCGGTCCGCGGCTGTAGCGCTGGCGTCCTTGGAACGGACGCACCGTCAACGGCACGGAGAAATCGGTGTCGACCTCGGCACGATAGCGCATCCAAACAACGGCATAACCCTCGTCGAGAAAGCGCTCGAGCGTGCCGCTGCCATAGTGCGTCCACTCCCGCAACCAACGTAGGCCGAAGCCGCCATTCATGTGAGCGAACACAACGGTAGGGAATGGCCCGTCGCCTTCGGGCGTGCGTATTGCGATCGGCGCGTAGACGCCATCGCGGAGCTCGACGAAGTCGTATCGCACTGGAATATTCGATCCCATGACGGGCTCGGTGAGCTCAAACTCGAGCGGGTCGAGGCGCTCGGGCACGTGCAACCACATCGGGTCGACACTCTGGTTCTGCTGCGGCCACGCGAGCATCGGGTAGAGGCTAAGTAGCAGCGATACGAGAAATCTGTTGTCCATTGACTTGAGCTCCGCTTCGTTCCGTCGGTCCGTGGCCGTGGGCGCCCATAGTACGACTCCCTACAAGGCAAAAAAAGCGCCAGCGGCCGCGGTTGCCCAGCCAACGAAAAGTTGCGAAGCTTGCTCTACGCGCTGCTTCAGAGGGAGTTTGAACTGCCTTTCTGGCGCAGCAGAAGTCTTCGAACTCGAAACTAGAGGATTTTCGGCAATGGACATCGAGTCGCGATTCGATCGCAGAAGCATGATGAAATGGGGCCTGCTCTCGGCGGCCGGCGCGCCGCTGCTGCTAGGCAAGCAAGCCCTTGCGCAACAAGGTCTCGGCCCAAGCGACGAGCTGCTCGGGCGCGTCGACGGGCGGGCCGAAGAGCGCCTCTATACAGGCCACACGCCACGCGGCGGCGGACAGATGGAGATCCGTCTGAATCAATCGATTCATACCGACGACCCCGATGAACTCGAGGTCGCGACGCGCCTGCAGCCATTCGATCCACTGTCTTGGTACAACGAGTGGCGCCGAGTCGCAGAAATCAACGAGGGGCTCGCGCAGTCGTTCGAGGA
Source organism: Rhodospirillaceae bacterium (assembly GCA_024640685.1). Taxonomy (GTDB): domain Bacteria; phylum Pseudomonadota; class Gammaproteobacteria; order Steroidobacterales; family Rariloculaceae; genus JAHEEM01. Next base: position 3,143 of record JAHEEN010000148.1, on the reverse strand, counting down.
GGACAATCTTCGACTGTCCGCGAATCAATATTACTTACGGGCGTTCCGCTTCTATCGTGCGGCAATCATCTACCAGGAAGACACCGACGACACGATGATGCCCGGCTACATGAAGATGATGGACATGTACAACAAGGCCTGGGAAATGGCTCGCCCGCCGTTCGAGCGCGTCAAAGTCATGGTCGACGGCAATGAGCTCGACGGTTATTTTCGCAAGCCCGGCGGCCCTCCGGGAACGCGGTACCCGACCGTGATCAACTATCTAGGCGCCGACTCGATGGCGGAGTCAACCGTGCTCGGGCGCGGTAGCTACGTCGCTCGCGGGCTCGCGTTTCTCGTCATCGACCTTCCCGGCCAAGGCGCCGCGAAACGCCTCAAGCATTTGTACATGCAGCCGGATACCGAGCGCTACGTCAGCGATCTCGTCGACTATCTCGAGACTCGGCCAGATGTCGATGCGGACCGAATCGGAATGATCGGACAAAGCATGGGCGGCTACTCGGCGCCGCGCGCTGCGGCGAACGAGCCGCGCATCAAAGCCGTATCCGTCGCCGCGGGTTCACACGACCTCGAGCGAGACCTGTTCGACTACTTCCCGCCGATTCAAGAACGCGTTCGTTGGATCATCGGCGCGCGGGATCTCGCCGATACGAAACGTAAGATCCGCGATTTCACGAACGCCGACGTGGCGCGCAAGATCGAATGCCCAATGCTGATCGGCTACGGTCCGACGGACCGCATCATGGATCCGGAGGGCGCGTACCGCCTCTACCAAGCGGCGGTGAATTCCGAGCGCACGATGTGGGCCGGTGGCGGACACCCTCACCACACTGCGAAATCCGGCGGTCCGCGGATTCGTCGGCTGCCGACCGAGCAAGATTGGCTCGCGCGCACGCTAGGTGCAATTTAGCGTCTGATCCATAGCAACCGGCCTCCGCAGCCCAAATCGTAGGGTGGCGGAGGCCGGTTTCGTTTTTTTGCGTACTGAATACTGAATCGCGCCAGCAAGGGCGGCGCGGATATTAGAACGGCGGCCAGTACATGATGAAGCGCCCGAAACAGATAACGGCGATCCACAGTACGAGCGAACTGCTGGCCATGACTTTCACTTCGGTAGGAAAATCCGAACCCTCGGGCCAGCGGTCCAGATTGCGGTTCACCGTGAGCTCGAACCAGAGCGCATTGGCGCCCGCGAGCAGTATCAGCACCATCTTGATCCAGAACGACGTGTTCTCATAGTAGAACGACGGGTTCGACAGAAAGAAAAAAATTCCTGTTATCGCGTTGACCCCGAATCCGATCCATGTCCATGGCAGGAGCTGGTGCACGGCCCGCGCCGACATCGCCGTCGTAAAGCCCAGCAGGCGAAGATCGATGACCGCTAACGATCCCATCAATATGCACAAGCCGACGAAATGAATCGCCTCCGCTATCGGGAAGCCCCAAGGAATGGACTGTAGGGCGGCGGCGAGCCCCGAGCTTTCTATCCAAGCTATCATTGTTCGCTCCCCGTAACCTACGGCAGATAGGCTGTCATGCGCCCGGCGAATATCGCGCCGACCCAAAAGACCAGTGATGCGGCGGCGATCGCCTTGATGGCTTGTGGCGAAGCGCCGTCGCCCCGAAGCTCGTCAGAGAATGCGCGTTTGACCATCAGCCAAGCGGTAACGCCGCCCAGCACGACTAACAGCGCCTTGACGCGAAACGTGGGGCTCGAAAAGAAACCCGTCGCATCGCCTGCAAACAGCATCAAGCCAGTCACAAGATTGAGGCCAACAGCGATCTTGACGACGAACGTGTATTTGCGCAGCGATGCAAGCGGAAACTGGCCGAAGCCCAAGATCCGCAAACTGATCATCGCGAGCACGCCGACCAGGAATCCCATCCCGACGCTGTGGAAAGCGTTCACCCATGGGTACACCCATAACGTCGTCCGGACGGCTTCGCCGATCGCGCTCTCTTGATACCAGAGTAAAAAATCCATGCTTCGTTGCCCCCCTCGAGCGCCTACGCGCAATCCGCAGCCAGAACCCGTCGTAGCGTGTGGTTGATCACGATGCTGCTGCAGGATCGACGTTCGCAGCTACATCGCAAAATTGAATCGCCTTTTCCTGGCGACCCGGTGAATTCCTCAATGCAAACGCCGTTGGCTCGCTGTTGTTGCTTGTTCTCCAACGTCGCCTTAACCCCAATCGTGAGATAGCGCTCGCTATCTCACGCGGCTAGTTGATCCCGACTAGCAACATCGCCCCTTGGTAGGGTTCGGAACAATACGTAGATTCGCCTATGGCGACGTAGGCTTTGCATCAGAAAGACGCGCGTGAATCGTCTGAAGTGTAGGAACGCGAATGAAGTAGCGCTGAATATCGATGCGACTGCGAACGAGACTGCAACTGCGAGCGCGGTCGCGACGAGCTACAAGGAGCCGCAGATCAAAAATCCCACAAGCGGTGGCAATCCAAACCTACGTGTCAGTGCGCCGATTAGAAGCGCCGCAACAATCCAGGCGCTCAACATGTGGCGACGAACGGCAAGATTGAGCTAGTTCGGGCTGCGGCCAACGCGAATCCGCGATTTCGCCTAGGCACATCGGATCGATGTCGGGTCGTGGGTCACGCAGGCTTTGAGGCATCGCGACATTAAGAAACAAAAAAATCCCCCGCCCACGAGGGACGGGGGATTTTTCCGTATAAAAGCCTGGCGGTGACCTACTCTCACATGGGGAGACCCCACACTACCATCGGCGCTGGACGTCTTCACTTCCGAGTTCGGGATGGGATCGGGTGGTTCCCGTCCGCTATTGCCGCCAGGCAGACCGGTTGGCGTTCACGCGCGGCGTGAACGCCGAATTTGAATTGATCCGTCAAGTCGCACAGACTTCTTGGGTGTTATATGGCCAAGCCGCACGGGCAATTAGTACTGGTTAGCTTCATCCATTACTGAACTTCCACACCCAGCCTATCAACGTTGTAGTCTTCAACGGCCCTTCAGGGGGATCGAGTCCCCAGGGAAACCTAATCTCGGGGGGGGCTTCCCGCTTAGATGCTTTCAGCGGTTATCCCGTCCGTACATAGCTACCCGGCAATGCCACTGGCGTGACAACCGGAACACCAGAGGTACGTCCACTCCGGTCCTCTCGTACT
>JAHEEN010000018.1 GCA_024640685.1 Rhodospirillaceae bacterium | reverse complement strand
AAGCCCAACAACCGACGACTCGATGTCGTTGCCACGACCCTATCAGCGTAAGGCCGCAAAGAACGCGCAATCGAGTACGCTTGTTTCGAATTGGTATTGGTAACCAGAAGTCTCATCGCGATCAGTTTTGCATCAAGCGCCGTCGTCTGAACGGCCCTTCATGCAGCGTTCCGAAGAGTCCATTTAGATTCTAGTTTATCGTTACCCGTAGAACCGCTGAGTAGACGAGGCAGTGTTCTCTCATGAAAGATCTCTTGACCAGCCATAGAACGCCGACCACACGGTGGTCCCGTAGGGCGTCGATGCCTACTGGTCGCCCGTTAAGCAGAATCTCACAAATAAGGACTATTTCGGTAGCAGACGCTCGCCCGCGCCCGAAAAATCTGCTGTTCAAGTACAGTCTGTTATTACAAAACCGGCGGCGCAGCGCAGCTATTACCGGGAATTAACCGCTTGCTCGAGCAAAGCAGCATACCTTTCACCCACGATCGGCCAGGTAAAACACGTCTCGAGTCGTCGGCGGCCTTGCCTGCCTAGCGTTTCACAGCGCGCCTGGTCTTGCGTGAGCTGCTCCAATGTTTTGAAAAGGAACTCAGGCTGATCGAATGGAACGACGATCGCGGCATCGCCCACAACCTCTCGACACCCTGGATCTTCGGAAATGACTATGGCCATCCCAGCAGACATCGCTTCCAACAGGTTGACGGGGAAGTTCTCCTGTCTTGAAGTAAACACAAATATGCTCGATGTTTCGTAGAGTTCTCTTAATTCGTCCGATTGGTTATCCAGCCAGCCCCGGAACCGAATATTTGCCGGAATATTTGCAGCCATTCGTTTTAGTGTATCCAGGTAAGGCCCGTCTCCAACAATATGGATCTCACAGGGAAGGTTTCGTCCGCGTAAAGCTTCCAGGATGTATTGGACGCCCTTCCTTTCGAAGAGACGGGTTACCACAAGGATGCGCATTTGTCTCTCGCGCTTTGCGCAGAATCGAGCTGCCGACATGCCGTTTGGAATGACAACCGATCTAACGCTTCTATCCGCCTTCCTAATGAGACCTTGTAGGTGAGCGCTCGGACAAATCACATACTCCGCCTGCCTGACGATCCGGCGCCACAGCGGTGCCAACAGGACGTGATGTGCGCGGAACCGATCCGGGTTGTACCCGGGCACATCGGACCCATGCGCAGTAATAACGTAGGGCAGACCGGTAAGTCGTTTCAGTAACCACGCTAGGGCACCGTCCGGAAATATGAAATGCGTGTGATTGATGTCGTAGTTTCGTGTTTCGATCATGCGCTTGGCACGAGGCAGTAAGGAGATCAGATAGGGCACCATCTCATGCATGTGGCAGATGTCCGCGCGCTTTCGAATGGACGAATGCCTGAAGACGTTGACGCCGCTCACGGTCTCCGAAGCCGGGAGCCCTCGTTGCCCCATTGTGAGTATGTCCACGTCGTGTCCTAGCTTAACCAGTTCTCTAGCCAGGCCATAGACGACCTTGGCGCCACCGCCTCCCAACGGAGGGTATTCATAGCTCAAAGTGAGAATACGCACGCGCGGATCAACTGCCCTGCTCGGCTCCCCGGATAGATGCACACTGGCCGGCGCCGACTACCAACTGAGAGTGGAAACGATAACTTTGTCGATGCCCAAACCTATCGTAAGCCATGGTTAAAGACTGGCTGTTGCATCCACCGGTTGAAACAGCACCTCGAAAATGGATAGTCACGTTACGCTTGCGTGCCGCTCGGCGACTCCGCGTTGTCTCGCGTGCGCTAGGCCGCCGCTCGAGTCGAACGAACGCTCTCATCCTAGCCTCCGAAGACAAAGCAAAAAAAACGGCCCAGAAGGGCCGCTTTTTTTGTGCTTGGTAGCGGGGGTAGGATTCGAACCTACGACCTTCGGGTTATGAGCCCGACGAGCTGCCTGACTGCTCCACCCCGCAATCGGGACCGGGGATGATACTAGTGCTGCGCAGGGCCTGCAAGGTAATGTTTGGCGCCGTGGATCAGCCGATCACGCGTGCGCACAGATCAAGCAACACGCCCGGGAACAGTCCCAACGCCAGAAGCCCCAGGCCATTCGCGCTGATCACAACGCGGAAATCCAGCGCCGCGTCGAGCGGACTGTCGTCGACCGGATCGACGAAATACATGAACCATACAACACGCAAGTAGTAGAACGCGCCAATGACCGCCAGCAACACACCGGTAATCGCAAGCCAGATCAGGCCTGCGTCGAGTACGCTACCGAGCACAACGAGCTTCGCATAAAACCCGACGAACGGCGGCACACCCGCCATGCTGAACATGACCATCAACATCACGAATGCGAACCATGGACTGCGCGCATTCAAACCCTTGAAGTCATCGAGATTCTCTGCATCGAAGCCACTACGACTCAGCAGTATCACCATGCCGAACGCTGCGGCCGCCATCAGCGTATAAACCAGCGTGTAGAACATCGCCGCCTGTAGCCCGTCCTCGGTGCCGGCAATAAAGCCCATGAAAATGAATCCGACATGAGAAATCGTCGAATACGCCAACATGCGCTTGATATTGCTTTGTGCAATCGCAACGATATTGCCGATTACGAGTGACAGCACACACAGAACCGCAAGCATCGTCTGCCAGCTGCCATGCATGTCACCGAGGCTCTCGGAGAGTATCCGCCATGCCAATGCGAACGCCGCGATCTTCGGCACCGACCCGATAAATAAGGTGACGGGCGTCGATGACCCTTGATAGACGTCCGGCAGCCACATATGAAACGGCACGGCGCCGAACTTGAACGCAACGCCGACGATGATGAACGCGAGCCCCAGCAACGCCGGCACCGTAATCGCACCGGGCTGTGAGAAATGTGCGGCGATCGCGCCGAGCTGGATCGTGCCCGTCACGCCATAGATGAACGAAATCCCATAGAGCAGCGTGCCTGAAGCAATCGCACCGAGCACGAAGTACTTCATCGCCGATTCTGCGGCGATCGGCGAGTCGCGATCGAACGCAACGAGCGCATACTGCGATAGCGCGAGCAGCTCGAGGCCGAGGTACATCGTCAACATCGAGTGCGCCGACAGCATGACCATAATGCCGAGCAGCGCAAATAACGCCAGAATGAAAAATTCGCCCTTGAAGAGCCCTGCACGCATCAAGAAATCGCGTGAGTAGATAAACACGAGGCCGACGATCAGATAGGCGAATATCTTCATGACCGCACTCGCGGGATCGGTCACGAAGCTCTCGCTGAACGCAGTGACGCTGCCATTCGGCAAGTAGTACGCCGAGCACACGGCTGCGCCCACTAACGACAGCAGCGCCAAACGGAACGTCAGCAGTCGGCGCTCATCCGGAAGCCATACATCGACGAGCAGCACGACGCAAATCGCGCAGACCATGAAGACTTCGGCGGCAGCGAGCTGTAGATCTATCATATCTATGGCGCCCCGCTACAGCTTCGACTGGCTGACATGGATCAGCAAGTTTCCGAGCGTCTGCTCCATGAGCTCGACGAGTGGTGCCGGCCAAATACCGAGGATCAGCACGGCGACGGCTAACACGGCCAACATGAAAAACTCGCGCCCGCCGATATCCTGCAGCGATGCAACGCCGTCATTGGTTACTTCGCCGAAGATGACGCGCTTGACGAGCCACAGCGTGTAGGCGGCACCGAAGATCAACGTCGTCGCAGCCAGGAAAGCGAGCCAAAAGCTTGCCTGGAAGCTGCCGAGTATGACGAAGAACTCTCCGACAAATCCCGACGTGCCTGGCAACCCCGCATTTGCAAGCGCAAACAACACCATCAATGCGGCAAACTTCGGCATCGTATTGACGACGCCGCCATAGGCACCGATCTCTCGGCTGTGAAGACGGTCGTACATGACGCCGACGCACAAGAACAATGCACCGGAGATCAGCCCGTGGGAGATCATTTGGATCATGCCGCCCTGCAACGCAAGCCTCGCACCATCACCGCCGGTGGAATTTGCTGCAATCGAAAACACGACGAAGAATCCGAGCGTCACGAACCCCATGTGCGCGATCGACGAATACGCGATCAGTTTCTTCATGTCCTGCTGCGCCAGCGCGACGAGCGCGATGTAGACGATCGCGATCAAGGACAAGCCGATCATCAGCCAGTCGAGCGCCTGACTCGCGTCGGGGGCAATCGGCAAGCTGAATCGGACGAAGCCGTAGCCGCCCATCTTCAGTAGCACGGCCGCAAGAATCACCGAGCCGCCGGTCGGCGCCTCGACGTGCGCATCGGGCAACCACGTGTGGACCGGCCACATCGGGACTTTGACCGCAAACGCCAGCAAGAACGCCAGGAATATCAACAGCTGCTCATTGAGCGTCAGCGGCAATGCATGAAAATCGAGTATCGAGTAGCTGCCGGCCTTCAAATACATGTAGATCAGCGCGATCAGCATGAACACCGAGCCCAGGAACGTATAAAGAAAAAACTTCACGGTCGCATAGATGCGCCGCTCGCCGCCCCAAATGCCGATGATAATGAACATCGGAATCAGCATCGCCTCCCAGAATACATAGAACAGCAGCGCGTCCAGTGCAGCGAACACACCAATCATCAATCCTTCGAGTATCAGGAACGCGGCGAAATACTGCGCAGCGCGTACTTGGATGACCTCCCAACCGGCAATTACGACCAGAGGTGTCAAAAACGTCGTCAGCAAGATCAACGGCAGCGAAATACCGTCGATGCCTAAGTGGTAATAAGCCTCGAATCGGGTGATCCACGGGATCTGCTCGACGAACTGCATCTGCGCCGTTGTCGTATCGAACGCCGAGTACAGCGGCAAGCTCAGCACAAACGTCAACACCGTCGCTGCAAGCGCGACGACCTTGCCCTGCCCTGCGCGCGCGCCCGAGCCGAGCGCTAAAACGACGATACCGGCTACGATCGGCAGCCAGACCAGGATGCTGAGAATCGGTAGTCCGTTCATCGCGCTACAGCTCCACGACGAGCCAGCCGATCAGCGCCGCAAGCCCGATGATCATCGCAAACGCATAGTGATAGAGATAACCGGACTGCAGATTGCGCACGACTATCGAAAGCAACGCGACGACCCGTGCACTACCGTTGACGATTCCCCCGTCGATGACCATCTGGTCGCCAAAGCGCGACAGGCCGCCGCCCAGGCAACGCGTACCCCTTGCAAGCACATTCTCGTTGAACCAATCGAAGTAGTACTTGTTGACGAGCAGCCGATGGATGACGTCGATCTTCTCGCTAATCTGCCCCGGCAGCCCCGGCCGATACATATATAAGAACCACGCCACCAAAACACCGGCAGCGGCGAGGTAGAGCGCCGGAGAGGCGACAAATGCGTGCGTCACGAATGCGAGCGAGCCATGAAACTCGGCGCCAAGCTCGCCGACGACGTCGTGTTCCTCGAGCACGAAAATGGCCTCATCGAAGAACCCGCCGAAGAGTACCGGGCCAACCGTTAGCCAGCCTATGACGATCGACGGTATCGCAAGCGCGATCAGCGGCACGGTCACGACCCATGGAGACTCGTGCAGATGTGATTTTACGTGCGGGTCGATGCGTTCCTCGCCATGGAACACGAGGAAAAACATCCGGAAGCTGTAGAGCGCAGTGACGAACACGCCGATCAGCACACACCAGTAAGCGAAATGAGCGCCCGGCGTCGTCGACGCGTGCACGGCCTCGATCAGTATGTCCTTCGAGAAAAATCCCGAGAACCCAGGGAAGCCGATCAGCGCCAAGCTGCCAATCAACGATGTCCAATACGTGATCGGCATATACTTACGCAGCCCGCCCATGTTGCGCATGTCCTGCTCGTGATGCAGCGCAATGATCACCGAGCCGGCCGCGAGAAACAGCAACGCCTTGAAAAACGCATGCGTCGCCAAGTGGAAGATGCCCGCAGCGTAAGCCGAAGCGCCCAACGCCACGGTCATGTAGCCGAGCTGTGACAACGTCGAGTAAGCAACGACACGTTTGATATCGTTCTGCACGAGACCGAGCAGCCCGGTGAGAAACGCGGTTGTCGCGCCGATGACAATCACGACGCTCAACGCCGTGACCGAATGCTCGAACAGCGGCGACATGCGCGCGACCATGAAAATGCCGGCCGTGACCATCGTCGCCGCGTGAATCAACGCGGAGATCGGTGTCGGCCCCTCCATCGAGTCGGGCAACCAGACATGTAGCGGCATCTGCGCAGACTTACCCATCGCGCCGACGAACAGGCAGATACACGCAACAGTCAGCGCCGACCACTGCATGCCGGACACGATTTCGATCGACTCGCCGCTCAAGCGCTCGGCATGACCAAACACCTGCACATAGTCCAACGAGCCTGTGTACATCAAAAGCGCCGCGATACCCAGGAGGAACCCGAAATCGCCCACGCGATTGACGAGGAAAGCCTTCATGTTGGCAAATATCGCCGTGTCACGCTTGTACCAAAAGCCGATCAGCAGATACGAGACGACGCCGACGGCCTCCCAGCCGAAAAACAGCTGCAGGAAGTTGTTCGACATGACGAGCATCAGCATCGCGAATGTGAACAGCGAAATGTAGCTAAAGAATCGCTGATAGCCGTCGTCGTCGTGCATGTAGCCGATCGTGTAGACGTGCACGCACAGCGATACGAATGTGACGACTGTCATCATCAGCGCTGTTAGATGATCGACGAGAAAGCCGACTTCCATTGTCAACGCACCAACCGCGGCCCAGCGGTAGACGGCGGCGTTGTACGTCGCGGCGCCATCGACGGCGATAGCCTTCAGCACATAAGCTGAAAGCAGGAATGACACGGCAACGGCCGCAATCGTGATCGAATGCGCGCCCGCGCGTCCGATCTGCCGGCCGAAGAGTCCGGCGACAATAGATGCCGCCAGCGGGCACAGAACGATCGTTAGATAGATGCCTTCCACGCTCAACCCTTCAGACTATTGAGCTCTTCGACGTTAACGCTCTGGCGCGCGCGGAACAGCACGACGAGGATAGCTAGCCCAATCGCCGCTTCCGCAGCTGCTACCGTCAAGATGAAAAATACGAATATTTGACCCAACGTGTCATCGAGCATTCTCGAAAACGCAATGAAGTTGAAATTCACGGCGAGCAGCATCAGCTCGATACACATCAACAGCAGAATCACATTCTTGCGATTGATAAAAATGCCCGCGACGCTAATGCTGAACAGCACAGCCGCAAGCACGAGGTAATGCGAAATAGTGATCAAGTCGTTCGCCCCTCAATCCTTAGCATCTGTGACTGCATCGACCTTGACGACACGAATTCGGTCCGCACTCCGCACGGCGACTTGCTCTGCGATATTTTGCACTTTAAGCCCCGGCCGCTTGCGCATCGTCAACGTGATTGCCGCGACGATCGCAAGCAACAACAAGACGGCTGCGATCTCGAACGCAAAAACGTGTTCGGTATATAGAACGGCGCCCAGCTCCTTCGTATTACTGTAGTCGGGCCCATGGCTGGTCGGAACCGACAGAATTGGAAGGCCCTGCGATCGATACCAGATCACATGGACGATCTCGAGGATCACGACACCTGCTACGACGACGCCCAACGGTAAGTATCGCGTGTACCCTTGTCTGAGCTGCTCAACGTTGATGTCGAGCATCATGACGACGAACAAGAACAACACCATGACCGCGCCGACGTAGACGAGCACGAGCACGATCGCCAAAAACTCGGCATCGATCAGCAGCCAGAGCAGCGCACTCTGAAAAAAGGCCAGCACCAGAAAAAATGCCGCGTGCACGGGATTCTTGCTCGTGACGACACCGAGCGCTGCAACCGTCAGCACGGCAGCGAAGGCATAAAATAGCAGTGTCGCAATCAACGCTCGAAACCCTCTGTCACCGATACGGCGCGTCGGCGGCCTTGTCCGCCGCTATCATCGCTTCGTACTTGTCACCGATCGCAAGCAGTTTGTCTTTCGACATGATGTTCTCGCCACGCACCTCCATGTGGTACTCATGGATTCGCGTCTCGACGATCGCATCGACCGGGCAGGCTTCCTCGCAGAACCCGCAATAAATGCACTTGAACAGATCGATGTCGTAGCGCGTAGTGCGCCGCGTGCCGTCGTCGGCAACGTCCGATTCGATCGTAATCGCCATCGCTGGACATACCGCCTCGCAGAGCTTGCAGGCGATACAGCGCTCCTCGCCGTTCGGATACCGCCGCAATGCGTGCAAACCGCGAAACCTCGGCGACTGCGGCGCCTTCTCTTCCGGGTACTGCACCGTGAATTTTTTCGCGAAGAGGTTCTTGAACGTCAGACGCAGCCCCCTGCCGAGCTCTGTCATCAAGAACGTCTTTACGAGATTGCCTACCACCTGCCTCTCCTGGCTATACGGCCCACGGCCCAACCTCGAGGGCGACAAGCACGCCTTCTACGAAAATCCAGATAATCGTAATCGGCAGGAACACCTTCCAGCCGAGCCGCATGATCTGGTCGTATCGATATCGAGGAAACGTCGCTCTGACCCACAGAAAACAGAACATGAAGAAAACCATCTTCGCCGCGAGCCAGTGAAAGCCCGATTGTGCGAGCCACGTCCCTTCGAGACCCGCGATCCCTGCGAACGGTGAGAGCCAACCTCCCAAGAAAAACAGCACCGTCAACGCGGTGATCAGAATCATGTTCGCGTACTCGGCGAGGAAAAACAGGCCGAACGCGATGCCGCCATACTCGACGTGGAATCCCGCGACGATCTCGGATTCACCCTCGGCGACATCGAACGGCGCGCGGTTGGTCTCGGCGAGACCCGAGATGAAGTAGACGAGAAACAGCGGAAACAGCGGAATGAAGAACCAGCTGAGAAGGCTCGTGCCCTGTTGTGCAAGGACGATGTCGCCGAGTTTGAGGCTGCCGCCAGCCATCAGCACGCCGACGAGCGCAAACCCCATCGCAATCTCATACGCAACGATCTGCGCCGCCGAGCGCATCGCGCCGAGAAACGCGTATTTGGAGTTCGACGCCCAGCCCGCAATGATGACGCCGTAGACGCCAAGCGAGGTCAGCGCCAGCACGTAGAGCAGCCCGGCATCGATCTCGGCAATCACGAACGTCTCACTGAACGGCACGACGGCCCAGACCGAGAATGCAGTGACCAACGATACCAACGGTGCCAGCAGAAACAAAAAGCGGTTGGAATTCGCCGGAACGACGATTTCCTTGAACAGCATCTTGATGACGTCTGCAAACGGCTGCAGAACCCCGTTCCACCCGACCCGGTTGGGTCCCAGGCGGTGTTGGATCCAGCCGATGATCTTGCGTTCCCAGTACGTGAAGTAGGCCACGCTCAGGATTAGCGGTAACAGCACAACGACGATCTTTATGCCCGTGACGACGACATACGGCAGCGGCGCGGGCACGCCCAGTCCGACTAGCAACTCATCGACGTAGGTCAGTAGCGCGCTCATCGCAAGTACTCGACTCAGGCGACCTGATCGGCCGGCTCGTCTGACGAGTCCGCGGCAGCCAAGCGCGTGCGTTGTAGCGCCGTTGCCCGCCGCACAATCGCATCGACGTCGTAAATCGAAATGTCGAGATCCGCAAGCGCAACGTCGGCAGGCGCGAGCTCGGCGTCCCAACTACCGGCATACGCGTTGTCTGGCGCCGCATCACCGACGATCGCACGTAATGCATCGCGAACGTCATCGGCACTCTGATAGTCGCACTGTGGCAGCTCCAACGCGTTGCCGAGCACACGCAGAACGCGCCAGCCCTCGCTCGCCGAGCCCGGCAATGTCGCAGCCGCTGCAAAGCTCTGCCAATGCCCTTCTACGTTGATGTAAGTACCCGATGTCTCGGCGAACGTGCCGATCGGCAGCAACACGTCGGCACAATCCAGCAACGCGCCGGTCGCATACGGCGTAAAGCTGACGACGGTATCGGCGGCTTTGAGCGCTTGATGCGCCAGCTCCGCGTCGGCAAAGTCGGCATCGGGCTCGACGCCATAAAGCACGTAGACATGGCGAGGCGAAGACAGCATCGCATTGACGTGCCGCCCGGCATGCTCGCGCGCGAGTGCGCCTGCTCCTCGGTGCGGTGTTGCGCCGGCAATTGCCGCACCCGCTGCATTGGCCCCGTCGCTGAGATAGCCGAGCTGGGCACCTGTCAAACGGCAGAGCTCGGCAGCCATTGCCCTGATATCGGCGGCTTGCGGATGACGCTCGACCAGCTGGCCAAGCAATACGAGCGAGCGGTCTTTGCCAGCGAGCAGCGCGGCTGCTTCCGAAAAAGCTGCACCCGACGGCGCGCCGGATACCTCGCCGCCCGCGCCTGCAACGATGCCGGCGAGCGCAGCCGCAAGCGTCTCGACCGGCGCATCGACATGAGCGGCAACCGGAAAATGATACTCGTAGCGCTCCGGGTTGACGAAGCCGACGGCAGTGCCGCTGAGCGCTGCCTTGCGCACACGGTGCGCGAGCATCGGCACTTCCATACGCAGATTGGAGCCGACGACCAACAGACTATCGAGCTCTTCGAGCGCTGCAATGTCGGCGCCGAGCCAGCGCCACGGCGGATCGGCATCCTGATCTCGAAAATCGCGCGTGCGCAAGCGATGGTCGACATTGCTGCTGCCGCTATGCTCGACCAGGCGCGTCAACAGAAACTGTTCCTCAACCGTCGCGCTCGGCGAGACAAATGCGCCGAGCGCATCGCCATCGTCGTCTGCACCGGCCCGAAAAGCAGCGCTTGCTGCATCCAACGCCTCTTCCCACGATACAGCGATCCACTCCTGGTCGCGCTTGATCATTGGCTCGAGCAACCGGTCGTCTGCGTAAATGCCTTCGTAGCTGAACCGATCGCGGTCGGAGATCCAAGTCTCGTTGATTGCGTCGTTTGCACGCGGCACGACGCGCTTCAGTGTGCCACGCAGAACATGCGCATCGATGTTCGATCCCAGACAGTCATGCGGCGCGACCAGCGGCTTGGCGAGCATCTCCCAAGCCCGCGCACCGAAGCGGTATGGCTTGCTGTTCAATGCGCCGACCGGACACAGGTCAATGATGTTACCGGATAACTCGTGCTCGACACTGCGCTCGATGTACGTACCGATCTCCATATGCTCACCACGGCCGGTCGTCCCGAGCTCTTGCAGCCCAGCTATCTCTTGGCCGAATCGCACACACCGCGTGCAATGGATGCAGCGCGTCATGTCCGTCGAGACGAGCGGCCCGAGATTCTTGTCGCGAACGACGCGCTTGCGCTCCGCGTATCGCGACACGTCGCGGCCAAAGCCCATCGCGAGATCTTGCAACTCGCACTCGCCACCCTGATCGCATATCGGGCAGTCGAGCGGATGGTTGATCAGCAAAAACTCCATCGTTGCCTTCTGCGCAGCGATGGCTGCCTGGGACCGCGTGAAAATTTTCATGCCTTCGGCGACGGGCGTCGCGCAGGCCGGCAGCGGCTTCGGTGCCTTCTCGACCTCGACGAGACACATCCGGCAGTTGGCCGCGACTGAAAGCTTCTCGTGATAACAGAAACGCGGCACGTACGCGTCCTCGCGATCCGTGACCTCGATGATCATTTGCCCGCGGCGCGCTGTTACCGGTACGCCGTCGACTTCAATATTGACGGTATCGTCACTCATGACCGCGTCACGCAGCCTCCGTCTCGGGGCCATCGACAATGCTGCGACCGCCGTGCTCGATCATGTACTCGAACTCGTGCCCAAAGCGCTTCAAGAAACTCTGCACCGGCCAAGCCGCCGCATCGCCCAATGCACAGATCGTGTGCCCCTCGATCTTGTTGGCCACGTTCAGCAACATGTCGAGATCCGTGGGCGTGCCTTCGCCGTCGATGATTCGCGTCAACATCCGATACAACCAACCGGTCCCCTCTCGGCACGGCGTGCACTGACCGCACGACTCGGCATAGTAGAACCGCGAGATTCGCCGCAGCATCTTGACCATACACGTCGTCTCGTCCATGACGACCATGGCACCGGTACCGAGGCCTGAGCCTGCGTTTTTCAGCGTGTCGAAATCCATCGTCAAATCCATGATGTCCTCGGCGCGCAGCACTGGCACCGACGACCCACCGGGAATCACCGCCTTGAGCTTGCGTCCGCCACGCACGCCGCCAGCAATCTCGAGCAGATCCTTGAACGGGATACCCAGCGGCAACTCGTAGTTGCCGGGCTTCTCGACGTGGCCGGATACCGAGAAAATGCCGGTACCGCCCGAGCCTTCGACGCCCAAGTCCGCAAACCACTGCGCGCCATTGCGAATAATCGCGGGCACGGATGCGAGGCTCTGCGTGTTGTTGATCGTCGTCGGTGCGCCGTAGAGTCCGTAGTTGGCCGGAAACGGCGGCTTGAAACGCGGCTTGCCTTGCTTGCCTTCGAGCGACTCGAGCAACGCCGTCTCCTCGCCGCAGATATAAGCACCGGCACCGACGAACGCGTGAAGATCGAAGTCGATTCCCGAGCCTTTGATGTTCTTCCCAAGCCACCCGGCGTCGTAGGCCTCGCGCAGCGCGCCCTCGAAACGCGGCACTGGCTCACCAAGAAACTCGCCACGGATGTAGTTGTAACCAACCGTAGCGCCCATCGCATAGCCCGCAATCGCCATGCCCTCGACCAGCGCATGCGGGTTGTACCGCAGAATCTCTCGATCGTGGCACGTGCCAGGTTCGCTCTCGTCAGAGTTACAGACCAGATACTTCTGGCGATCGTCCTTCGGCATGAAACTCCACTTGAGCCCGGTCGGAAATCCGGCGCCGCCGCGACCGCGAAGGCCCGACGCTTTGACCTCTTCAATAATTGCGGCACGATCAAGCTCGCCGTTCAGCGCTTTCCTCCATGCCTCGTAGCCGCCAACCGACAAGTAGCTATCGAGCGACCAGCGCTCGTCCTCGATGCCGAGCGATGTGAAACAGACTTGGTTTTGTTCGTAGCTTGCCATGCGTATCGTCAATCGAGCGAGTCGAGCGCTTCGTCGATTTTTTCGGGCGTCAAGTTCTCGTGGTAGTGGTGGTCGACCATCATCATCGGCGCACCGCAGCAAGCCGCGAGGCATTCTTCCTCGCGCTTCAAATAATACTTGCCGTCGGGCGTGCTCTCGCCGACCTTGATGCCGAGCTTCGATTCGATATGCGCAACGATGTCGTCTGCGCCGCGCAGCCAGCACGAGATATTCGTACAGACCGAGATGCTATGGCGCCCGACCGGCTTCGTCTCGAACATCGAGTAAAACGTTGCAACTTCGTAGACCTGAATTGCAGGAAGATCCAGGTAGGCCGCGATCGCGTCCATGATCTCAGGCGTCACGAAACCTTCGTTCTCGTGCTGTGCCGCCTGCAATGCCGCAATGACCGCCGAGCGCTGCCGACCCTCGGGGAATTTCGCGACCCAATGGTCGATCTCCTCGCGGACGTGTGCCGAAAGCACTTGGTCGACTGCGGCACTCATCGGTCGATCTCTCCGAAGACGATATCCTGCGTGCCGATCACGGCAACGACGTCGGCAAGCATGTGGCCGACGACCATCTCGTTCATCGACGCCAGATGCGCAAACCCTGGCGCGCGAATCTTGACGCGATAAGGCTTGTTCGCGCCATCGGAAATCAGGTAGACGCCGAACTCGCCCTTCGGATGCTCGACAGCCGCATACGCCTCTCCCTCAGGCACGCAATAGCCTTCGGTGAATAGCTTGAAATGATGAATCAACGATTCCATGTCGTCCTTCATTTCGATGCGAGCCGGCGGCGTGATCTTGTGGTCGTCGAGAATGACCGGACCCGGGTTGTCGCGCAGCCAGTCGACACATTGCTTGATGATGCGTGTGGACTGGCGCAGCTCCTCGACGCGAACGAGATAGCGGTCGTAACAATCGCCGTTCGTACCGATTGGAATATCGAAATCCATGCGGTCGTAGACTTCGTACGGCTGCATTTTGCGCAGGTCCCAGATGATCCCCGAGCCGCGCAGCATTGGGCCGGAGAAGCCGAGCTGTTTCGCTCGCTCTGGGGTGACGACACCGATATTGACGGTGCGCTGCTTCCAGATCCGGTTGTCGGTCAGCAATGTCTCGTAGTCATCTACGCAAGCGGGAAATCGGTCGGTGAAGTCTTCGATAAAATCGAGCAACGACCCCGATCGAGCGGTGTTGAGGCGCTTGAGATCCTTCTCGCTGCGATACTGCGACGGCTGAAATTTGGGCATGCGCTCTGGGAGATCGCGAAACACCCCGCCCGGCCGATAGTACGTCGCGTGCATCCGCGTGCCCGAGACGGCCTCGTAGCAATCCATCAGATCCTCGCGCTCACGGAAGCAATACAAGAATACCGTCATCGCGCCGACGTCTAGCGCGTGCGTCCCGAGCCACATCAGGTGATTCAAGATGCGCGTGATCTCGTCGAACATCACGCGGACGTACTGCGCACGCTCTGGGGGCTCGATCCCGAGCAGCTTTTCGATCGCGAGCACGTAACCGTGCTCGTTGCACATCATCGAGACGTAATCGAGCCGATCCATGTAACCGATTGACTGATTGAACGGCTTGGTCTCGGCAAGCTTCTCAGTCGCCCGGTGCAGCAGCCCGATGTGAGGATCGGCGCTCTGGATGACCTCGCCGTCCATCTCTAGCACGAGACGCAAGACGCCGTGAGCAGCCGGATGCTGCGGACCGAAGTTGATCGTGAAATTCTGAATCTCAGGCACTACCGCCATCCTTCAGATCCGCCGAATATCGGTTGTCCTCGCGTATTGTCTTCGGGATCTGCGTGCGCGGCTCAATACTGACGGGCTCGTAAACGACGCGTCCCTTCTCAGGGTCGTAGCGCATCTCGACGTTACCCGAAACTGGAAAGTCCTTGCGGAACGGATGCCCAATAAAGCCATAGTCGGTCAAGATTCGACGCAGATCCGGATGACCGTCGAAAACGATGCCATAGAGGTCGAACGCCTCTCGCTCGTACCAATTCGCAGCAGCCCAAACGTCGACGACGGAGTCGATCATCGGATGCTCGTCATCCTCGCAGAACGTCCGCAATCGAAGGCGCTGATTCAACTCAACCGACAACAGCTGGTAGACGACGGCAAAGCGGTGCTTCGGCTCATATCGCGTCGGCGCGAGCTTCTCGCGGGAAAACTCATCGCCGCGATGGGCGCCGCGGCTGAATCCGCCGCTGGTCGCATCCCGCGTCTCCCACTCGGCATGGCCGTAGTCGAGATAATCGACGCCGCTCGCATCGACTAGAACCTCGAACTTGAACGCCGCCGAATCCCGCAACGTTACGCAGGTCTCGCGCAAGTTTGCAGGCGCAACCTCGTAGACGAGCGCATCGGGGCCGATGTCGACTCGCTCGAGTACCGCGCCGAGCTCGGCATTGATTGCCTCGGCGAGCGCTGTGTTTGTTGTCGTCAAAGTGGTCTCGGTGTCCCTGCTAACCCGATCCAACTCTCCGCGTGCGGCGCGAGCTGGATGTTGTCCTATCCGCGCGCGATCGTATTGGTCCTGCGAATCTTCTTTTGTAGCTGCACGATCCCATACAGCAGCGCTTCGGCCGTCGGCGGACACCCCGGCACGTAGACGTCGACGGGAACGATGCGATCGCAACCGCGCACGACCGAGTAAGAATAGTGGTAGTACCCGCCGCCGTTTGCACAGGAACCCATCGAGATCACCCAGCGCGGCTCGGGCATCTGGTCGTAGACTTTTCGCAGCGCCGGCGCCATCTTGTTGATCAACGTCCCGGCAACGATCATGACGTCCGACTGTCGCGGGCTCGGTCGAAACACGACACCGAAACGGTCCATGTCGTAGCGCGAAGCCGCCGCGTGCATCATCTCGACCGCGCAGCACGCAAGTCCAAACGTCATCGGCCACATGGACCCGGTGCGTGCCCAATTGATCAGCTTATCGAGCGACGTGACGACGAACCCGCGGTTCATGACCTCCGGGATATCGATCGGCGCTTCCTGCGTCAATCCCATTCGAGCGCCCCTTTGCGCCACTCATATATAAAACCCACGATCAGCACGGCGAGAAAGATGCCCATGGCGACGAGCCCGAACAGCCCGATCGTGTCAAGCGAAACGGCCCACGGAAACAGAAATGCGATTTCCAGATCGAAAATAATGAACAAGATCGCGACCAAGTAGTAGCGCACGTCGAACCGCATCCGCGTGTCTTCGAACGCCTCGAACCCACACTCGTACGGCGATAGCTTCTCGGCATCCTTCTGACCGCCGCCGAGCGCGAACCCGAGCGCGAGCAACACCAATCCGAGGCCCGTTGCGACGACCAGGAAGATTAGGATCGGGGCGTAATTTGCAAGCATGGCGTTGCCGGGAGCTTCGGAAACGCCGCGGATTGTACCAGCCGGGAACGCTCTTGTGTGGACCGGGCGAGCCGGGTTTCGGGCATTACTGACGCCCGCCGAGAACCGCTGTTGCGCACGACTCGAAACGTCGAGAAAACGCGCCCACCCGCGCGCAAGACCGATCAGAAGCGATACGACAGCCCTAGGCCGAGACTCGAGCTATTTGCCCGCTCGACGTCCCACCACTCGTACTCGGCGCGAAGCCGCAGCGATCCGATCGGCCACTCAGTACCGAGCAGCAGCGTCGCGCCGCTGTCGGTTGCCTCGATGCGCGCCGGCAGGCTGCCGAAGCCCAACGGCGCAGCGGTCGTGGAGTCACTGCGCCTGTCCCCCTCGAAAAAGCCGAGCCCGCCGAATAACGTGCCCCATGAGACCGGCAGATACGCCATCGGGCGGACCGTCAACGCAGCAATCTGGGTGCTGTAAACGGACGAGAACTGGTCCGCTAGCAGACCGAAGCCATCGGGGGTGCTGCCGATCGACGATGCGTCGACATAGGAAAACTCGAGCCCCCATCGCGAATTCCAGCGGAACCCGCCGAAGAGCTTGGTTGCGGCGACGGCATCGGTGGCATGGACGTCGGGCGCGATCATCTCATCGTGCGAGAGTGCGCTGACGCCGACCCCCGCGTACCAACCGGAATCGATGTCCTGCGCGCCCGCAACCGTCGTCGCTGCTGCCAGCAATGCTACGAACTGCCTCATCTCGCCCCCTCTGCTCATCGAGCGCGATCCATCGAAAGAATCTATAGCACTTCGCAGCCGGCGAAAGTGCGGAGCACTTCGCGTTTTGCCGAAACCGCGCTGGCCAATACGCAGATCGAAAACAGATCGAGTGATGGTGCGGATGGTCGGACTCGAACCGACACGGCTTGCGCCACTGCCCCCTCAAGACAGCGTGTCTACCAGTTCCACCACATCCGCGCAGATTGCCTAAAAAGCGCTATTGGGGCGCATCCTCATCGGCCGGCGGCTCCGGAACGATGTCGATCGGCGGCAGCTCGGGCAGCGCCGGATCGGAAGCGTCGGGCTCAGCACCGATACCCGGGGCAGGCATATCCATCCCCTGGTCCATGAGGCTCGTCGGTGCAGTCTGCTCGCCGGCAAAATAAGCCAGACCGAGACTCGTTGCGAAGAACAATGTCGCAAGCACTGCGGTCGCACGCGACAGAAAGCTCGCAGCACCGCTCGCGCCGAACACCGTCCCAGATGCTCCGGCACCGAAACCGGCACCTGCATCGGCGCCCTTCCCGCGCTGCAGCAGCACGAGCATGATGATGCCGAACCCCACGAAGAGGTGGACACCGAGAACCATCGTTTGAATCAGCATGTCTGTCGTATTTGCCTATCGCGACGCCGCCCGGCAGATCGCCAGAAAGTCGTCCGCTTTGAGCGAAGCGCCCCCGATCAGGCCGCCGTCGATATCGTCCATCGCGAGCAACTCCGCAGCATTCGCACCCTTGACGCTACCGCCGTAGAGCACCGTCAGCTGGGCCGCGATTGTAGCATCTAGCGCAGCGATCATTGCGCGAATCTCGGCGTGAACCTCCTGCGCCTGCTCCGGTGTCGCCGTCCGCCCGGTGCCGATGGCCCAGACGGGCTCGTACGCGATCACCGCATTGGCGAACGCCGCAACGCCTGCAGCGTCCAACACGGCCTGCACTTGGCTAGCGACGACGGCCTGCGTTTGCCCCTGCTCGCGCTGCTCCAGCGTCTCACCGACGCAGAGAATCGGCGTCAGTCCAGCGCCTTGAGCCGCTAGAAACTTCGCCGCGACCCGCTCGTCGGTATCGCCGAACAGCGCTCTGCGCTCGGAATGCCCGACGATTGCATAATCGCAACCGAAATCCTTGAGCATGGCTGCAGCGATTTCACCGGTAAACGCGCCTGCGCCGGCGTGCTCGGACACGTCTTGGGAGCCGAGCCGCACGGCCGTGCCGCCGAGCCAGCTAGCAACGCTCTGCAGATAGACATACGGAGGACAGACCAACACGTCGACGCCAGTAAGCTCGCTGACACCCGCGACGATTTCTCGCAGGAGCGGCTCGCTGCCCGCTAGAGAACCATTCATCTTCCAGTTTCCGGCAATTAGCGGCGTGCGAGTCGGTTCGCTCATCGAATTCATTCTCCTAGTACCGTCGATCGCTGACGTCGACCGGGGAAAAAGCGGCCGTGAGCTTAGTGAAACGGACTACGCGCCGCAACGTTGGCGGCGCGTCGGCGCTCTGGTCTATGCGCCGAATGCGCTGCGTACCGTATCGGCAAGCCGGTTGGCCAGCGACTCGACGGCGGCTTTGCTCTCGCCTTCGACCATGACTCGGATGACGGGCTCGGTCCCCGATGCGCGCAGCACGACCCGGCCGCGATCGCCGAGCTCTGCCTCGGCGACCTCCACGGCAGCCTGGATCTCCGGGCGCGAAGCCGGATCCGAGCGCTCCGCAACCTGCACATTGACCATCCGCTGCGGCAGTCGCGGCATGCCGGCGACGAGCTCCTTCAAGCTCTGGCCGGTCCGTTTCATGACTGCTAGCACCTGCAGTGCCGTGACCAAGCCGTCGCCCGTCGTCGTGCGGTCGAGGCAAATCAAGTGACCGGACGTCTCACCGCCCAGGATGCCCCCATGCTCTTTGAGCATCGCGAGCACATGGCGGTCGCCGACGCTCGCGCGCCGAAAATCCACGCCGAGGTCACGCAACGCTAGCTCCAAGCCGAGATTCGTCATGACGGTGCCGACAACCGGCCCGCTCAGCGCATCGATCTGCAGCCGATCGTGAACGAGCACGTACAGCAGCTGATCGCCATCGACGAGCTGGCCGTCGTCGTCGACCATGACGACCCGATCGCCATCGCCGTCGAGCGCAATTCCAACCTGCGCGCGAACGCCCGTCACGGTCAATTGCAGCAGGTCCGGCCGCGTCGACCCACAGCCGTCATTGATGTTGCGGCCGTTCGGCGAGCATCCGACCGGCACGACGTCGGCACCGAGATCGGCGATGACCCGCGGCGCGACCTTGTAACCCGCGCCGTGCGATGCGTCGACGACGATTTTCATGCCGTCGAGATCGAGATCGCTCGGAATCGTCGAGCGGCAAAAGTCCATATAATCGGTCCGCGCCGAAGTCAGCGTAATTGCTCGGCCGAGTGCGCGAGAATCGAGTGTAACGGGCGCGGCCTCCAGCTCCCGCTCGATCTCAGCTTCAATGTCGTCGGACAGTTTCTCGCCGTCGCGATCGAAAAATTTGATGCCGTTATCGTAGTACGGATTGTGAGACGCGCTGATGACGATGCCGAAGTCGGCCTTCATGCGCTTCGTCAGATAGGCAATCGCTGGCGTCGGCAGTGGTCCGGTCAGCAACACGTTGACGCCGGCCGCAACGAAACCCGCCTCTAGCGCGGACTCGAACATGTAGCCGGACACGCGCGTGTCCTTGCCGATCAGCACAGTGCCGCCGCGAGATTCGAGCACGTTCGCCGCTGCGCTCGCTAAACGCAGCGCAAAATCGACCGTCATCGGCGGCTGACCGACCGGACCGCGAATGCCGTCAGTACCGAAGAACCGTCTCGCCATTTACGACTTCCGCACCGCGGTCAGGCGGCGCCGAGCTTTTTTAATGTTGGCCAGCCGGTCCACCCAATGGCGGGGTCGGCTTGGCCTCCGACTTCGGCGCCTCGACCTCGGCGGGGGTCCCGGGGTCGGAGTCGTCCCAATGCTCGGGCGTGCGCGGCTCACGGCCGTCCATGATGTCCTTGATCTGGTTCTCGTCGATCGTCTCGTATTTGATGAGCGCGCTGGCCATCGTGTGAAGCTTCTCGATGTTCTCCTCGAGAAGGTTCTTCGCCTCCGTATAGCACGTATCGATCAGCGTTCTGACCTCCTCGTCGATCGCGTGCGCCGTGACATCCGAGACTTGCTTGTGGCGAGTCACGCTTCTGCCGAGGAATATCTCGCCGTCGTCCTCGCTGTAGGTCAGCGGTCCGAGGCGGTCGGACAGGCCCCACTTGGTGACCATGTTTCTGGCGATATCGGTCGCGCGCTCGATGTCGTTCGATGCGCCGGTCGTCACATAGGCCGGGCCGAAAATCAGCTCCTCGGCGATGCGCCCACCGAACAGACTCTTCATCTGCGACATCAGGCGCTGCTTGGAGTAGCTGTAGCGGTCCTCCTCGGGCAGGAACATCGTAACGCCGAGCGCCCGGCCGCGCGGAATGATCGTCACCTTGTAGACCGGATCGTGATCGGGAACGAGCAAGCCGACGATCGCGTGGCCGGACTCGTGATAGGCCGTCAGCTTCTTCTCGTTCTCGCTCATGACCATCGAGCGGCGCTCGGTGCCCATCATGATCTTATCTTTGGCCTTGTCGAACTCTTCCATCGACACCGTGCGCTTATTCGCCCGCGCAGCAAGCAGTGCCGCCTCGTTGACGAGGTTCGCCAAATCGGCGCCCGAGAATCCGGGCGTGCCACGCGCGAGCACCGACGGCTTAACGTCGCTGCCGACCGGGACCTTGCGCATGTGCACCTTGATGATCTGCTCGCGACCACGCACGTCGGGCAGCGGCACGACGACCTGGCGGTCGAAACGACCCGGACGCAGCAGCGCCGGATCGAGGACATCGGGGCGGTTCGTCGCAGCGATGACGATGACGCCCTCGTTGCCCTCGAAACCGTCCATCTCGACGAGCAATTGATTGAGTGTTTGCTCACGCTCGTCGTGCCCGCCGCCCAGACCGGCGCCACGATGCCGGCCGACCGCATCGATCTCGTCGATAAAGATGATGCACGGCGCATGTTTCTTCGCTTGCTCGAACATGTCGCGCACGCGCGAGGCGCCGACGCCGACGAACATTTCCACGAAGTCCGATCCGGAGATCGTGAAGAACGGTACCTTCGCCTCCCCGGCAATGGCTCTTGCGAGCAACGTCTTACCAGTACCCGGCGAGCCGACCATCAGCACGCCCTTCGGAATCTTGCCGCCAAGCCGCTGGAATTTCGCCGGGTCCTTCAAATACTCGACGATCTCGACGACCTCTTCCTTGGCTTCCTCGACACCGGCGACATCGGCGAATGTCACGTGAACCTGGTCCTCGCCTAGCAACCGCGCGCGGCTCTTGCCGAAAGACATCGCGCCGCGGCCGCCGCCAGCGCCCTGCATCTGCCGCATGAAGTAAATCCACACGGCAATCAGCAACAGAATCGGGAACGACGACAGGAACAGCTGCAGCAGGAACGACTGCTGTTGTGGCGGGCTCGCCTCGATCCGCACACCGTTGTCGTCCAAGAGACCGATCAACAGCGTGTTGTCGGTCTCGGGGTTGTAGGTAATGTAGTCCTCGTTGTCACGACGGTAGTGCACGGCATTGCCGTCGAATACGACGCGCTCGACGGAACCCCCGCGGATGTCGTCGAGAAACTGCGAATAGGGAATCGTCTCGGTGCGCTGGCGAGCCGGCCCGAAACTCTGGAATACCGACAACAGCACGACGGCGATGACGATCCAGAGAATGACATTCTTTGCCAGGTCGTTCAAAAGCTTATCCTCGTTCCTTGGACGAACCCCCCGCCTCCTAGACGGTACTATACCCGATAGCCCCGGGCCAGCGCGTAGGTCTCACGGCTCTCGGGCCGCGACGCCTTGGGCTTGATCTGCCTGACCGCGCTGAAATGCGTGCGCAGCCCGCGAATGTATGCGTCATAACCTTCCCCCTGGAAGAGCTTGACGATGAAATCGCCGCCGCTGACGAGCAATTCGCCACAGGCCGCGAGCGCATCGTCGGCAAGCTGCATCGCCCGGGCCTGATCGACAGCGCGCATCCCACTGATATTGGGGGCCATATCCGACATTACAATGTCTGCGCGGCGCTCCTCGAGAGATGCGGTCACGCGCGCTAGCACGCTGTCGACCGACAGATCGCCCTCGATGATCGTGACGCCGCCCAAAGGCTCGATCGGCAGCAGGTCGACGGCTATGACCCGACCCGACGCGCCGACGGCGCGCGCGGCATATTGGCTCCAACCCCCCGGCGCCGCACCTAAGTCGATACACGTCTGCCCGCGGCGGAAGATTCGCGTTTTTTCGTCGATCTGCGCGAGCTTGAAGACGGCACGGGAGCGCCAACCCTCACGCGCTGCACGCTGCACGAACGGATCTTCGCTTTGTTTTTTTCGCCAATGCCCCCCAGCTCGCGAGCGCCGCGTCATGCTGGCGATGTCCGTGGGAACGCTATACTGGCGATCATGCGTCTGTCTGAATCACAGTCGAAACACTTGCGACGGCTCGGCCACGCGCTGAAACCGATTGTCATGATCGGCGCGAGCGGCGCGAGCCCTGCCGTCATTGCCGAGATCGACAACGCATTGGACCATCATGAGCTCGTAAAAATCCGTGTCCGTTCTGCCGATCGCGCGGCCCGCGATGCGCTGCTGGACGACATCGTTGCAGCCGCGCGCGCGACCCTCGTGCAGCGAATTGGCCACGTCGCGCTGATCTATCGGCCAGCGCCAGAGCCAAAGATCGTATTGCCTAGAACCGTCGCGTAATCCGGCACCGCGTCAGACGTACTCGACGGTCGTCACTTCGTACGCTAGCGTGCCGCTCGGCGTCGTCACCTCGACGACGTCGCCGGCGGACTTGCCGACGAGCGCGCGAGCGATCGGCGATGCGATCGAAAGCAGGCCGTTTTTGATGTCGGCCTCGTCCTCGCCAACGATTTGGTAACGCGTCTCGCTATCGTCGTCGAGGTTCGCCAAATGCACAGTCGCGCCAAAAACGATCCGCCCGCCCGCGTTGAGCTTGTCGATCTCGATGATCTGCGCGTTGGAGAGCTTCCCCTCGATATCGCGAATCCGCGCCTCTGCGAGACCCTGCTGCTCCTTGGCTGCGTGATACTCGGCATTCTCGCGTAAATCGCCGTGCGCCCTGGCTTCGGCGATCGCGGCACTGATCACCGGCCGTTCGGCTTTGAGTCGCTTGAGCTCCTTGCGCAGCGCCTCCGCGCCCCGTGTTGTCAGCGGCACCTTGCTCATGTCACCGCAGCCTCCGCGTGCAGTTCTTGAAGACGATTGACGACGACATTGTCCTGATGATCCAACGCTTCGCAAGTTGCCTTCGCAGCCGCGAGCGTCGTGTAGTACGTGACTTTCTGGTGCACGGCCTCGGCGCGGATCGACTGCGACTCGCGAATCGCTTGTTTGCCTTCGGTCGTGTTGACAATCAGGCTGATCTCCTGATTCTTGATCATGTCGACGATGTGCGGGCGCCCTTCACGAACCTTGTTGACGCGCCGGCACGGCACGCCGCTTGCCGCAAGTGTCGCAGCCGTGCCACCGGTCGCAACGATCTCGAATCCGCGCGCCATCAACGTGTTCGCAAGATCGATCGCCGCTTCCTTGTCGCGATCGCGAACGCTCAATAGCGCCGTGCCGCGCGTCGGCAACGTGACTCCCGATGCAAGCTGCGCCTTCGCATACGCCTCGCCGAACGTCCGCCCCGTTCCCATGACCTCTCCAGTGGACTTCATCTCCGGCCCTAGGATCGGGTCGGCATCGGGAAACTTGTCGAACGGAAACACCGATTCCTTGACCGCATAATACGGCCGGCGGTTGGGCGCAACGATGCCTTGCGCTTTGAGCGTGCTGCCCGCCATGACTTTCGCAGCGATCTTCGCCAACGGCTGGCCGATTGCCTTGGATACAAATGGCACCGTTCGCGATGCCCGCGGATTGACCTCGAGCACGTAGACCGTACCGTTCTGGATCGCAAACTGCGTGTTCATCAGGCCGATGACTTTGAGCTTCTTGGCCATGTCGCGAACCTGCTCGCTGAGCGTAGCTATCATCTCGCTCGACAGCGAATACGGCGGCAGCGAGCAACCCGAGTCGCCCGAGTGCACGCCGGCCTGCTCGACATGCTCCATGATCCCGCCGATGATGACTTCTTCCCCATCGGAAACGGCATCGACATCGACCTCGACGGCGAGATCCAAGAACCGGTCCAGCAGCACCGGACTCTCGTTCGAGACGCTGACCGCAACATCCATGTACTCGAGGAGCTCGTCCTCGGAAAACACGATTTCCATCGCTCGCCCGCCGAGTACGTAGGACGGGCGCACGACGAGCGGATAGCCAACCTCCTCGGCCAGCCGCACGGCATCTTCATTGTTACGCGCGGTCCGATTCGGCGGCTGTTTCAAGCCGAGCTCCTCGATCAGCTGCTGGAACCGCTCGCGGTCCTCGGCCAGGTCGATCGAGTCCGGCGACGTGCCGATAATCGGCACGCCCTCGGCCTCGAGCGGCCGAGCAAGCTTCAGCGGCGTCTGGCCGCCGTATTGAACGATGACCCCCTTTGGCTTCTCCTTCGCGACGATCTCGAGCACGTCCTCGAGCGTCAGGGACTCGAAGTACAGGCGGTCCGATGTGTCGTAATCGGTCGAGACGGTCTCCGGATTGCAGTTGACCATGATCGTCTCGAAACCCGCCTCTTTGAGCGCGAACGACGCGTGCACGCAGCAGTAGTCGAACTCGATTCCCTGGCCGATACGGTTCGGGCCGCCCCCGAGGATCATGATCTTGTCGGCATCGGTCGGCTCGGCTTCGCACTCTTCCTCATAGGTCGAATACAAATAAGCCGTCTCGCTTGCGAACTCTGCGGCACACGTATCGACGCGCTTAAACACCGGTCTTATATTATGATCGTAACGTATTGTTCTTATTTCTTTTTCAGTCTTCCCTACCAGCACCGCAAGTCGGCTATCGCTGAACCCCTTGCGCTTCAACCGCCGCAGCGTCTCCGCATCGAGCGCATCGGCACCGCGGTTGGCGAATCGCTGTTCCTCAGCGACGAGATCGGCAATCTGGACTAGGAACCAAGGATCGATACCCGTCAATGACTGGGTCTCGTCGACCGAAAAGCCCGCGCGAAATGCGTCGGCTAGATATAAGAGGCGCTCGCCCCCGGCCATCCTGAGCTCGTGCTCGAGCGCCGCACGCTCGTCGTCGGTCTCAGGCGCTGCAAGCCGCGGCACCAAGCCATCTATGCCGGTCTCGAGTCCACGCAACGCCTTTTGCAGCGATTCCTGGAATGTGCGACCAATTGCCATGACCTCACCGACGGACTTCATCTGCGTCGTCAATCGGTCGTTCGCCCGCGGAAACTTCTCGAACGTGAATCGCGGCACCTTCGTCACGACATAGTCGATCGTCGGCTCGAACGACGCCGGCGTCTGCCCGCCGGTGATGTCGTTCGCGAGCTCGTCGAGCGTATAGCCTACTGCGAGCTTTGCCGCGACCTTCGCGATCGGGAAACCAGTCGCCTTCGACGCCAACGCGGACGACCGCGACACGCGCGGGTTCATCTCGATGATGATCAGCCGGCCGTCCTCGGGATTGACGGCGAACTGAACGTTCGAGCCCCCGGTCTCGACGCCGATCTTGCGCAGAACCGCGATCGATGCATCGCGCATCTGCTGATATTCCTTATCGGTCAGCGTCTGTGCCGGAGCCACGGTGATTGAATCGCCGGTGTGAATGCCCATCGGGTCGAGGTTCTCGATCGAGCAGACGATGATGCAGTTGTCCCTACGATCGCGGACGACCTCCATCTCGTATTCTTTCCAGCCGAGTACCGACTCTTCGAGCAGAACCTCGTTCGTCGGCGATTGTTCGATGCCTCTTGAGACGATTTCCTCGAACTCTTCTCGGTTGTACGCGATGCCACCGCCGCTGCCGCCAAGCGTAAAGGACGGCCGTATGATCGTCGGGAAGCCGACTTCCCGTTGTATTCGCCAAGCATCATCCAGCGTCTTGGCGACGTCCGACTGCGGAACATCTAGGCCGATGTCCCGCATCGCGTCGCGAAATCGCTCGCGATCCTCGGCCATGTCGATCGCGTCCCGCGACGCGCCGATCAGCTCGATGCCGAACTTCTCGAGCACACCCTCGCGATGCAGATCCAGCGCGCAGTTCAGCCCCGTCTGCCCGCCCATCGTCGGCAACAATGCGTCGGGCCGTTCCTTCTCGATGATTCTTGCAAGCGTGCGCCAGTGAATCGGCTCGATATAGGTCGCATCGGCGCTTGCAGGGTCCGTCATGATCGTCGCCGGGTTCGAGTTGACGAGGATCACCCGATAGCCCTCCTCGCGCAGCGCCTTACAGGCCTGCGTGCCCGAGTAGTCGAACTCGCACGCCTGGCCGATGACGATCGGCCCGGCGCCGATGATCAGAATGCTGTCGATGTCGGTACGGCGCGGCATTATATTAAAGTTAATTCTTTGGAATAGTGCTTAATTATTTGTTTTTACGTTATTTGAGCAGATCGACTACCTTCACGACGCTCGTGCATCATGCTGATGAAGCGGTCAAATATCGGCGCGAGATCGTGTGGCCCGGGGCTTGCCTCCGGGTGCCCCTGAAACGAATACGCAGCCTGGTCGGTGCGCTCAATGCCCTGCAACGAACCATCAAATAGCGAGCGGTGCGTCGCCTTGACGTTTGCCGGGAGGCTGGCCTCGTCGACCGCAAAACCGTGATTCTGGCTCGTGATCATGACGCGCTCGGTCGCTAGATCGACGACCGGATGATTGGCGCCGTGATGGCCGAATTTCATCTTCAGCGTCTTCGCACCGCTCGCCAACGCCAACAGCTGGTGCCCGAGGCAGATGCCGAACGTCGGCACGCCGAGATCGACGAGCGTGCGGATTGTCTCGATCGCGTAGTCGCACGGCTCCGGATCGCCGGGCCCATTGGACAAGAACAGCCCATCCGGGACCAGCGCCATGACGTCCTCGGGCTCGGCAGTCGCCGGCAATACCGTCAGCCGGCAATCGCGGTCACTGAGCATGCGCAAGATGTTGCGTTTGACGCCAAAATCGATGACCGCGACATGGTAGCTGCGCGACCGTTTCGTGTAGACCTCGGTGCGCTCGGGCCAAATGCTGCCTTGATTCCATTGATACCTTTGCTTCGTCGTCACGAGCTTCGCGAGATCCATGCCTTTCAGCCCTGGAAACTTGCGCGCGGCGGCGATCGCCTCGTTCGCGTCAACATCTTCGCCGGCGATGATGCAACCCGCTTGAGCGCCCTTGTCGCGGATGATGCGCGTCAATCTGCGCGTATCGATCTCGGCGATCGCGACCGTGTTGCCGCGGAGTAGAAAATCCTGCAGCGACAGCTCCGCACGCCAGTTGCTGACGACGGGCGATTGGTCGCGGATGATTAACCCAGACGCGAAGATCTGATCGGATTCCATGTCATCGGACGTCGTACCAACGTTACCGATGTGCGGATACGTCAGCGTCACCAGCTGCCGGAAATAAGACGGGTCGGTCAGAATCTCCTGGTAGCCCGTCATTGCCGTGTTGAATACGACTTCGCCGAGAACGCGACCCGGTGCGCCAACCGATAGGCCACGGAAGACGCTGCCGTCTTCGAGCGCGAGTATCGCGGCCTCTGTCAACCTGAGCTCCCGGAGGTAGGGCGCCTTGCATAAACTAAGCGGGATGGCCGCAAGGCGCGCAGCTCATCCCGCAAGACATCGTCAGCGTCGGAGTCTCAGGCGGCTATTGTAGCGGTCGCGACCGCGCGCGCAAATTATATTTGCGCGCGCGCCCCCGCATCGAGACCGATGACGTCACGCATCGAGTAGAGCCCCGGCGGTTGACCCGCCAACCACCGTGCAGCCCTGACGGCACCGCGCGCAAACGTCTTGCGGTCCAACGCCGTATGCGTCAGCTCGACATGCTCCTCCAGCGACGCAAACAGCACGGCGTGCTCGCCGACGATGTTGCCGGCGCGGCGGATCGTAAACCCGATAGTGCCCGGGACCCGGGGTCCGGTATGCCCACGGCGATCGTAGACGGCCAAGTCCTCGAGCGACCGACCGCTGGCCGCTGCAACGCGTTCACCGATGTCAAGCGCGGTTCCCGACGGTGCGTCGACCTTCTGACGGTGGTGCGCCTCGGCAATCTCGATATCGTAGTCCCCGCCCAACGCGACTGCAGCCCTGGCCACGAGGTCCATGAACACGTTGACACCGACACTCATGTTCCGCGCATAGACCAGCGGGATTTCCTGAGCAGCGCGCTCGAGCGAAGCGAGCTGCGCTTCACCGAGCCCGGTTGTGCCAATAACAAGCGCTGTGCCGTGCTCGACACAGGCCGCGAGGTTTGCGTCGAGCGCGGCCGGCAGTGTGAAATCGATCGCAACGTGCGCGCCGCTCAGTGC
>JAHEEN010000147.1 GCA_024640685.1 Rhodospirillaceae bacterium | reverse complement strand
GTAGGCATTCATCGCGTGCATGCGGTCTCACCGAGCGGTGAGTTTCATCACCATCGAATGGCGACCGGCGGCAGTCGCCGTTGGGTCAGGCTCGAGCTACACGCCGACGTCGCAGGAGCCGCGCAGTCGCTTCACGCCGAAGGCTGGCAGTTAGTCGCGGCACACGCTGACGAGCGCGCGCACAGCTTTCGCGACATCGATTACACGCAAAAGACTGCGATCATGCTCGGCTCCGAGCTAATCGGACTCGATCCCGTTGCGATCCATACCGCAGACCGCCTCATTACCGTGCCGATGCAGGGCATGGTCGAATCGCTGAATGTATCGGTTGCGGCCGCATTGATTCTGTACGAGGCGCAACGGCAGCGCGCAGAGGCGGGACTGTACGATGAATCGCGCCTCGACGAAGACGAGCTCAACCGCACGCTGTTCGAATGGGCTTATCCGCGGATCGCGGCACGACTGCGGCAACTCGGCCAGCCGTATCCGACACTCGGAGAATCCGGCGAGCTGCTCGAGAATCCGTTACGGATTAGTTAGCGGCTAAAGCGCGTCGGAGAACACGCCGTTGCCCGGCGTGCGCGGTAGCAACAGGCCGTAGTGCAGGCGCAGCGTTTTGACCTTGCCGAACCACGGAATGCTGACGATGTAGATGTTGTCGTCGCCAATGTTGTCCATTGCCGGGATGTTTTTGCTGCCGTGTAGCTCCTCGACGAGTGGCGCCAGTATGTCGCCATGCGTAACGACGAGAACGATCTCACCTTTGTGCTCGTCGAGCACGTCGGCCATGAAGGATTCGACTTGATACGGGTCCGTGATGCGCACGTCGAGATCGAGGCGACGTGCGATCGGTGCAGCCGTTTGTTGCGTGCGCCGAAACTCGCTCGCATAAATCGCGTCGACACCCGCAACGACGTCGATATCGGCAAGCGCGTCTGCAAGCAGCTCGGAGCGGCGGAGTCCCAACGGACTCAGTGACGGGTCGCCGTTCGCAGCCGTCGTCACGTCGACATCCGCATTGCGCACGAAGATGATCGTCGTCGTTGCTTGTGACTCGAAGAACCATGCCAATAACAGGCAAACGACGAGATAGATCGAGATCGGGATCAGACGCGACCGGCGCCGTCGGGGCCTGCCGTTCGTTCGTCGTCGATCGGCTGCGCGCCTGCGATCTCCGAATAGGGCCACGAGCGATCAGTCCTCGCTGCCCTTTGATCTGCTGTTCGACTCGGAACGTTCCCGCACGACCGTGTACTCCACCTCGACGAAATCTCCAGGGCGCTGTTGACCACGGGATGCGGTCATCCCAGCCTTGCGGCGCAGCCACCACAAGCGAATATACAAGACCAACCCGGCAATGACAGCTAAACCTAAGAAAAATGAGAGAAATATCGCACCGATGAAAATGGCGCCGACGGCAAGAATGCCCGCTCCTATCAGTGCGAATACCTGCAGAATCGGGTTGCTCGGGGGGCGGATTCGATAGTAACGCTGCTGCATGGCGTCAATTGTACCGCAGCAGCTGCTGGCCTCCGCTACGATAGAACTCAAGCGACTACCGCTTCACCGCTACGGACCCAGGATGCGGGTATTAGCGGGCGCTCGTTAGCTCGTAGTAGCCATCGAACCAGGTCTGCCAGTCCTGCGCGATGAGGCTGAATTCCTCGAAATGCTGCCGCACGCGACCATCGGGCAGCGTCGACCACGTGCCACGAAATGCCTCGATGCGCTCCTGCGCGAAATACTCGATCGTGCCTTCGAGATACATCTGATCGTCACGCATACCACCGGAGATGTCGATCAACGTGCCGTTCGAGCCGACCCAGAGTTGCCGCCATTGATCGCGGCTGGGTTGGAAATACGTCATGCTCGTGCCGGTCGAGCCGCCGGCACCGGTCCACTGCTCGAGGAGCGCGCAACCGCCGTCGGATCTCGAGATCGAATTGTGGCCGATCAGCGTGCCGTCGGCGAGACGCACTTCCCAGTTACCGATCCAGAAATCGAACTCGCGGGCTGCTGCGATACCCTCGCATGGAAAGACGCGACGGCGGACGCTGCGATAGACGCGTTGAAACGTCGTGTCGTCACGTAGTGCATCGAATTCGGCTGAATCGGATAGCGAAGTCAACGCGCGAAGGCCGAGATGATCGGAGGACTCCAGTGCGCGTAACGCGGTATCGAGCTGATCGAGCGATACAAGGTTGCGCGCGCGCTCGAGCTCGACCATCGCTTCCGGCGCAAATGCGGTGCGTGCGGTTTGCAGCGTCTCGAGGGCGACGGCGTGTTGATTGAGGTTGCGTTGTGCCTGCGCGATGCGCAGCCAGCTGATGCCGTCGTCGGGATTCTCGCCGACGAGCTTGCGGTACTCGTCGATGGCGAGTGCCCACTGCTCGGTCTCGAACGCGGCATCGGCGGCGCTGACAGTCACCGGCTCCTGAGCGAGCGTGGCGGTGCTTCCATGGCCGACGGCGAAAATAGCGGCAATGGCAATGAAGGATGTCGATTGCGTGCGCATGGCGGGACGATCTAAGTGTGATGCGCGTATGTTCAGCGTATCGACGAGCGCGTGCAAGTCAGGGTTGCGATTGGCGTATCTGCGAAACGTTGCACGTCCTTGCAAACGCAGGTCCCGGAACAGACAATCGATGCGCCGGAGAGGTGGCAGAGTGGTCGAATGCGGCGGTCTTGAAAACCGTTGACGGGTAACCGTCCGGGGGTTCGAATCCCTCCCTCTCCGCCACTATAACTCATTGTTTTTATAGTATTTTGTATGTTTTCAGTGTCCTGAGAATAGTGCCGTACTATCCGCGACTTGCACGACCTATCCATCGCTGGCGGCAACATTGAGACTCTGTGGTCCACGTTCGGACTACACGCGTACGCCAAAGTCTCTTAGCGCATTGTTGGTGGCCCAGTTCACGCCGACGTTGCGTGTAGAGGGGATGACTTCGTGGGAAAGTATTAGACGGTGACTGCGTGAGTGATCAGTCGAACCCGAGGACGCTTCGTTGCTCGTCCCAGGACAAAGGCAAGAGGGTGTTTCTAGACAACTGTTGGGCGTTCAATTCGATCGGAGACCGGTCACGCAGAATGGCCTGCACGATATCCGGCGCCAGAAAACACACGGTGAACACTCGCCTGAAGTGCGAGGCATCGACACCGGCTTCCGCCGCAATTTCTTTCATGTTTCTGCCTTGTCCCTGAAGCAGAAGGGATTGAAAACGATACGCCTGCGCGAGGAGCCGACACAGACTTGGATCGGACTTGGTTTGTGCGCCACCGCCGGACCCATCAATCAGGAGCCGCATTTCCATCCCGGCTCGTTTGAGACGTGCAGAGACCGTTAAAGTGATGGTTTGTTCTGATTCGACCCTGGGCTCAGGTGGCTTGTAGCTTTGCGTGCCGAGCGGCCGTGGCTCGCTGCTGTCTTGCAAGATAAGACGTAAGCGGCAGGGATAGATCGAGACACTGAGCATTTCAGCACCGAGATCGATTCTGTGTATGAGTCGCGAGAGCCGGTCGCGCTTGACAGCGGGCGCGAGCTGTTGCCACCGCTTCGCTAAGTCGCCAGCCGCATCAATGTAGCGCATGCGCTCAGCGGTATCACCGATAACCGATTGGAATGCATCGAACAGGGCGGATTCGTTCGCCAGGAACTCGGTCAGCCGATCCTCGACCAGGCGTTCGATATCTCTGGCCGGTACGCGACGACCTCTTGGGTTGTCTTTCCAAGATGTGGTCGTTAGCGTCTGAGAGATGTAATAGCGGTACCGAGTGCCCTTCTTGTTCGTATGCGTCGGTGTCATCCGCTGTCCGGCATCGTCATACAGGAGTCCAACGAGCAGACTCGGCTCGGCGGTGCGACGGCCGCGCCCGCGGTCAATCCGATTCTCAGCTAGCGTCTGCTGCACCTGGCCCCAGAGGTCCTCGGAGAGGATCGCGGTATGTTCACCGGGATAGGACCGGTCCTTGTGAACTATTTCGCCACGATAGATCCGGTTTTTTAGCATCTTATAGAGTGCGCCCCGTGCAAACGACTTTCCGCCCGTCTGTCGTCCATGTTTGTCAATGCGAGCTTTGCTCACATACCCATCCCGATCCAGCGATGACTTCAAGGCATGAACCGATCCATGAGTGAGATACCGTCGGTAGATCAGCCGGACGATCTCGGCTTCCTTCAGATTGACCACGAGCTTCTTTTGCTCGACGTCATAGCCCATGGGTGGCAGCCCTCCCATCCACAGGCCTTTGCGCTTCGAGGCCGCGATCTTGTCCCGAATGCGTTCCCCGGTCACTTCGCGTTCAAATTGAGCGAATGAAAGCAGCATGTTGAGCGTCAGCCGCCCCATCGATGTCGTCGTATTGAACTGCTGGGTCACGGAGACAAACGAGACCTCGTTTCGCTCGAAGACCTCGACGATTTGGGCGAAGTCATGCAGCGAGCGAGTCAGGCGATCGACCTTGTAGACCACCACCGTATCGATACTTCCAGATTCGATATCCTCAAGGAGACGCTTGAAGGCCGGCCGCTCGAGGTTGCCGCCTGAAAATCCACCGTCGTCGTAGTGCGCAGGCACCAACCTCCAGCCTTCCTGTTTCTGGCTCTGTATATAGGCTTCACAGGCTTCGCGCTGGGCATCGAGGGAGTTGAAGTCTTGTTCCAGGCCCTCCTCCGTGGATTTCCGGGTATAGATCGCACAGCGAACCCGAGACGCCATTGAGTGATGCCGCTTATGACTCTTGTGCCTCATGATCGGTCTCCCCGACGATCGGGACGGGTGAGCCCGAAAAACCTCGGGCCGGACCACTTGGCGCCGCTGATTTCCCGCGCGATCGCCGTCAGCGAGCGCCACTGGCGCCCTCGCCACTGGAATCCTTCCTCGAGAACGATGACAGTGTGGGTTTCACCGCGCCACTCCCGAATCAGCTTGGCGCCGGGCTTGAGTCGCACCACGCGTTCCCGCCGAATGTCACCTGTCTCTTCCAGCGATCGGGCGAGTCGCTCGAGTTCGCGTTTGGTTGCCGCGGTCAGGCCACCAAGAGCCTTGGCCTGAATCTTCCAGGCAACGCCGAGCTGCAAGAGGCGTCGGGACAACCGTGGCGGCGGCTCATGCCGGAAGCGTTTCCGCCACTCGGCCTGTAGCGCACAATGCTCCATCTCTTCCAAAGCGTCGAGCCGTTGTCGGACGATGGCCAGCGTCTTGGGATCGCGGCTACGTCGGCGCATCGCTCGATGTCCTATCAGGTTCGGCCGCGGCATCCGTACCAGGAACCATCAGGATTGGCGGGGCGACCGCGAGCGTCAGGAGATCCCGGGCCGCCCTTTCCACTCGATTGGCGCATTGACGATAGGTCGCGACAGCCAGCTTCGAGGACTGGCCGTTCGAGGCATCGGCATGCACTCGCTCCAACACAGCAGGCGCCTCGGCGAAGAGCTGACGGATCAGATCGCGTCGATCGCCGGTCAATCGCGTCCAATTCCCCGACTGGGTCACGAGGCCTTGCCGGTCGACCAGCGCGCGGCATCAATGCGATGGTGGCGGGCTTGATCCGTCAGGGTCGAGTGCAGCGGCAGCTTCAGGCGTTTCTTGACCGTGCCCGACAAGAAACCTCTGACGGAATGGGCTTGCCAGCCGGTGGCATCCATCAGCTCGTCAATCGTCGCGCCGTCACGGCGATTCAGCAGATTCAAAACCTGGGCGGTTATCGTAACCTTGGCGCCAGCGGCAGACCCTGGCCTCGAGGCTGGCTCGACCGGCCACTTCCTGCGCCCAGCCTCGGTGGGCGACCTCGCGTTCGAGCGAGATGCGCGTTTTTTCCTCGTGGATCGCGGTTTTCGGGACGGCGCGCGCTTCGATCGCCTTTCTGTCCCCGCATTAGGCTGATTCATCCGGATTCTCCTTCGGCCTTGGGCCGGACACCGCGTCCGGCCCCGTCACCACCGAAAGCCCGCTATTTCGGGCACATTGGGCCCTTTCGGGCCGAAGATCAGATGAATTCCAAGGCTGGACGCATTGACGCTTCCCGTGCCGCCAAAGTCCAGTCCCTAGCGCCCGAAATACCTGGGAGTTATTCAGAACCTCGCTTCAGAAATTGGGCACCTGGTTCGAAGCTAGAGATCGGTCTCCACAGACTCAAACACTTACAGACGATGTTCCGGAAAATTTAAGCCGGAATAGGCTAACAACATCAGACAATTGGGCAGCAATTTTCGGAAACGCTGGGGCAAGACTCCACGTGCCCACAGCACCAAATGACCTACCCAACACCGAATGCACGACGTTCGCGAATAATAAGCGCATCTTTTTCGTCGTTCGCGGGAGAATATATTGGAAGGTCTTAGCCGCAGCAGATAGCTTCGCCGTGGACATCAAGTGAAATCCGAAGTCGCGTAGAAAGCGGGTATATACGTTCTCCTCTTCCCGAAAAACCCGGACTGGCAGCGCGCCAAAAGATCGATTAGAACCCAGCAACTCCCCGTCATTCAGGGACAAAGTACAGCCTGGATTCGCAACGCAAAAGGAGTTGCTGATGTTTAAGCGAATGATGAAACGGAAAGGAAAGCCAGCATGGAATCGGGACAAGCTGGTAGGACAAAAACCACCACTGAAGGTCAAGGAGATCTGGGCGATACGCGTCCGCCTTCAGATGACCGAGCGATGGAGAGATCTGGCTTTATTCAATCTCGCCATCGACAGCAAGCTACGCGCCTGCGATCTGGTCAAACTCAGAGTCCAGGACGTCTGCCACGCGACACGCGTTATGCCTCGCGCCATGATCTTGCAGCAGAAAACGAACCGGCCAGTGCAGTTTGAGATTACGGAGCAGACCCGAGCGGCAATCTCGCACTGGATTCGAGAACGGCGGCCTGCGACGTCTGTCTATTTGTTTCCCAGCCGGGTTCATGCCACCGGCCACCTATCCACCAGACAATATTCACGGTTGCTGGCGGGCTGGTTGACCGAAATCGACCTTGATCCAGGGATCTACGGCACGCATTCGCTGCGAAGGACGAAGGCATCGCTGATCTACCGGCGCACCAAGAATTTGCGCGCCGTCCAGTTGCTGCTCGGTCATACAAAGCTCGAAAGCACGGTTCGATACCTTGGGATCGAGGTAGATGATGCATTGGAACTAGCGGAGCAAACGGAGGTTTAAGACAGCTCGGACGAGCGGCCGTCTTGACGGCCGCTCCTGAGCGCAGGGCGGACATGCAATCTACCGATGTCTACGCTCTTTTAGTGGCGAAGTGTGGCCCATTACAGACGTCGGCGCTCTCGTAAGTGAAGATACCGAACGATCATCGCAATGCCGTCCACTTCAGTCAGACGCCACGGCGCCATTGCTCGGCAGTCAGCGCAGCAACCTCGGCGAGAAAGACCTCATGAGTGCGCGACATATCGTCGCTATGCACCAAGTCGTACAAATGGTTAGCCAAGACGCTCGCAATTGCATGGATGGCGTCGTGGCGATCCAGCCCTTCGTCGCGAAGCCGTTGAAGCGTAGCCGCGATTGGTAGCTCTTCACCCAACGCGACCTGATTCTCGATCACGCAGTGCAAGGTGGCATGGGTATCCATATCCGGGACCTTGATTCCGGCCTCCCGATGGAACTCGATTATAAGATCGAGACGATCACTTTCCTCAAGCGTTTGCCATTGCTCAGGGTCAATAGATTCGATCGGATTGTAGTCGGCCAGCTGGTCCTTCATTCGATACTACATCTCCAATACAGCTTTGATCTTCCCGCAGTACTCCTTGAGTTCTTCTGGATTGATCCCAACCATCGGAAAAGCCTCTAACAATACGGATCTGACTGCCTGCTCGACAGAACATCCATACATTTCCATTGCCGCCAAAATATCGAA
>JAHEEN010000146.1 GCA_024640685.1 Rhodospirillaceae bacterium | reverse complement strand
CCAGCGTTGTCGGTGATCGGTCCGAACGCGTCGAGCGCGACGATCATGCCGGTCATCGACAGCATCGCCGTCGCTGCAATTGCAATACCGTAGAGCCCCGCGAGCGAATAGGACGCCCAGATCGACAGGCAAACGGCAAGCACGGGTAGCGCCGTCGCCTTCATCGAGACACCGAGCCCGGCGATGATGTTCGTCGCATGGCCCGTTTGTGAGGCTGCCGCGACTTTCCTTACCGGCGCGTACTCGGTGCCGGTGTAGTACTCGGTGATCACGACCATCGCCGCGGTCAGCGCAAGGCCGATCAGCGCTGCGAAGTAAAGGTCGGTCGCGTTCGCGCCCATTAATGCCGTCGTGATCGGATAAAACGCAATGGCTGCGAGAATGCCCGAAACGATGACACCTTTATACAGGGCCGCCATGATCCTACCGTCAGACGAGCTGACGAAGAACGTGCCAATGACCGATGCGACGATCGATGCGCCACCTAGCACGATCGGGAACAGCACGGCGTTAGCGCCGAGCGTGCCTGCGGCGAGGCCGCCCAGAAGCATCGTCGCGATCACCGTGACCGCGTACGTCTCGAACAGGTCGGCTGCCATGCCGGCGCAGTCGCCGACGTTGTCGCCGACGTTGTCGGCGATTACGCCAGGGTTACGCGGATCGTCCTCCGGTATGCCGGCCTCGACCTTACCGACGAGGTCGGCACCGACGTCGGCGCCCTTCGTGAAAATGCCGCCGCCCAAGCGCGCGAAGATCGATATCAGCGAACCCCCGAACGCGAGTCCGACGAGCGCATGCAAAATGTCGCGCTCCTCGACGCCGAAGCCGCGCAGCAGCGCGTAGTAACCTGCGACTCCGAGCAAACCCAGTCCGACGACGAGTAGGCCCGTAATCGCTCCGCCGCGAAACGCGATGCGCAACGCGGGGTTGATCCCGACCGTCGCCGCTTGCGCAGTGCGAACGTTTGCCCGCACCGAGACGAACATGCCGATGTAGCCGGCCAACCCGGAGAACACCGCGCCGATCGCGAAGCCCACGGCCGTCGCCCAGTCGAGCGCAAACCCGAGGAGCACGAACAACACGAGCCCCACGACGCCGATCGTGAAGTACTGGCGATTCATGTAGGCACTGGCGCCCTCTTGAATGGCGCCGGCGATGGTCTGCATCCGTTCGTTGCCCGGCGACTGGGCCAGGATCCAACGCGCCGACACGAGGCCGTAGACGACAGCCAAAACCGCGGCGCCCAGCGAGAGCCACAAAGCAAGTTCAGGGTTCATATGTTCTTGTCTCCAAACTGCGCGCTACGCGCGTAACGCAGAGCCGCGACGGTTGCCGCTGCGGTTGTGCAGTCGGCGATCGCGAGCCAGTTTTCGATGATGAGCTCCAGCCGGACTCTGGCCGTCGAGCGGCGGCTATGTTAGCACAAAGTCCGTTTTCAGCCGGCGTGGGACGGCTGCATTCTTCAGTGTGACGTAATCCGGTAATCCGTCGCGATACGGCGGATAGTCCTCACCAAGAATGAGGGGTCGCAGATAGCGCCGACAGGTCGGCGTGATCGCAAAGCCGTCGCGACTGATGAAGCTGCGTGGCATTTTTTTCTCGCGGTTGGCAACACGACTGAGCGCGACATGGCCGAGCGACCACTGAAACGGCTCGTCGGACTCGCGGACGATCGTTGGCATCACGGCGTTTTCGCCTCGAATTGCGAGCTCCACCGCGTGCTGCCCGACCGCATAGGCCTGGTCGACGTCGACACGGGACGCAATATGCCGCGCCGAGCGTTGCAGATAGTCCGCGATCGCATAGTGATATTTGTAGCCGAGATGCTCGTGGATGATCGACGCGATGATCGGAGCGACGCCGCCGAGCTGCGCATGGCCGAACGCGTCGCGTGCGGCGGATTCGGCCAAAAAACGGCCGTCCTGGTCCTTGGCGCCCTCCGACACGACGATAACGCAGTAATCGTAGCGCTCGACGCTGTGCTTGACGCGCGTTAGAAACGCGCGCTCGTCGAACGGCGATTCGGGAAACAAGATGACGTGGGGAGGCTCCGCCGGCGTCGTGCCTGCCAATCCCGATGCGGCGGCAATCCAGCCTGCGTGTCTGCCCATGACCTCTAAAACGAAGACCTTCGTCGACGAGCGCGACATCGAGCGCACGTCGAGCGCGGCCTCTCGAGTCGAGATTGCGATGTATTTCGCGACAGAGCCGAAGCCCGGACAGACGTCGGTGACTGGCAGATCGTTGTCGACGGTTTTTGGGATACCGACGCACGTGATCGGAAAATCGAGCGATTTGCTCAGTTGAGACACCTTATGCGCGGTGTCCATCGAGTCGCCGCCGCCATTGTAAAAAAAGTAGCCGATATCATGAGCCTTGAATATCTCGATCAATCGCTCGTATTCGGCACGATTCTCCTCGAGGCCGCGCAGCTTGTAGCGCGCCGAGCCGAATGCGGCGCCGGGCGTGTGTCTTAGCGCCGCGATCGTTGCGGCGGACTCCTGACTCGTGTCGATCAGGTCTTCGTGCAGTGCGCCGAGGATTCCATTGCGACCGGCATAAACTTTGGCAATGCGATCGGCGTGGTTCCGTGCGGTCTCGAGTACGCCGCACGCCGTTGCATTGATCACGGCCGTTACGCCGCCGGACTGGGCGTAGAATGCGTTCTTGCTCACGAGGCCTCTCCTTGCGGCGCGCGGGTTCGGCAATCGGCAAAGCGTTTGGATCGCGGGTTTGACGATTGGGGGTTAGTGTGGATAGTTTACGCGTCCGGCGCATGCGTGGCACGCGTCACTGAAGGCCACTCAATGCATATTGTCTTGCTCGGAGCTCCGGGGTCCGGAAAAGGAACCCAAGCGCAGCGGTTGGCGACGGGGCTCGGCATGCAGCAGCTGTCGACTGGGGAGTTGCTGCGAGCCGCCGTATCGCAGCGAACCGCTGTTGGACTTGCGGTCCAGGCCGCGATGGAGGCAGGTTCGTTGGTTCCCGATGAGACGGTGCTCGGCATGATTCGCGAGCGCCTTGCCGCGGACGGTGCGACGACTCAGTTCATTTTGGACGGCTTTCCGCGGACGCTCGCGCAAGCGCGCTCCCTCGGCGATCTGTTGGCCAACCTCGATCAGGCGCTTCGCGCGGTCGTCTACCTCGAGGTCGACTTCGACAGCCTGATGAAACGGCTCACGGGCCGGCGGACGTGCTCGGAGACCGGACAAGTTCTAAATATCTACTATTCGAGCCAAGCCGACCTCGATGCATGCCGAGAGCGAGGCGGCGAGTTGCTGCAGCGCGACGACGATAAAGAAGATACGATTCGCCACCGACTCGAGGTCTACGATCGGCAGACGGCGCCGCTGATCGAGCATTACCGTGATGAAGGTTTACTGCGTATCGTCGATGCCGATGCCGACGTGAATACCGTGTATCGTCGCCTGACGGAAGCGCTACAGGGCTGACGTCAGTTCTGTTACGAGGTTGGACCGCCACGTCGATGCGAAACGTATCGGGACGCGATTCATCAGCAAATCGACGAGCTCCTGCTTTGTCGCGACCACCTCGGCGTAGACGCCGAGCTGATCGGCGATCGACTTCGTCGCATCCTGCAGTAGCTTGACCTGACGCCTGTTGGGCGGCTCCTCGCGAACGATAGCCGACGCTCGCTCGAGAATCGACGCGTCCTCGGCGGATCGAACGGCGGCGACGATCTCTTGGCCCTGGCGCTCGACGAGGCGGTTGGGCAGATCCGGCACGCGGCGCAGCGAATCGATCGACAGCGGATAGCGCTTGGCGATTGTGAGCAAATGCTCGTCGGACAGAATCCATCGGCGCGGACGGTTACGTGTCTGTGCCCGCGCTTCGCGCCAGCTGACGAGTGCTAGTGCCGCGGCGGCAGGCTCGGCACTCAGGCCGCGCACGCCGCGCATCCTGAGCCAGATTTGTTCGGCCGACGGCAGTGGCGACTGCGCGGTCAACGTCGCGCAATCTTGCTCCACCCAGGCGCTGCGGCCGAGCGCCTCCAGCTTCTCGGCGAGCTCGTGCCAAAGCGCGTGTAGGCTCCGGACGTCGTCGCGTGCGTACTCGATCG
Source organism: Rhodospirillaceae bacterium (assembly GCA_024640685.1). Taxonomy (GTDB): domain Bacteria; phylum Pseudomonadota; class Gammaproteobacteria; order Steroidobacterales; family Rariloculaceae; genus JAHEEM01. Next base: position 3,830 of record JAHEEN010000146.1, on the reverse strand, counting down.
CCGCTGCGGGTAAAGGCCGGCGGCTCCAGTCCGTGCGCGTGTATTCCTTCTTGAGCGTAACGCCGAGCGTTTCGCTGACGAGCTCTTGAAGACCGATTTGTGGCGGAAAGCCGACCAGTCCCGCGGCAACTTGCGTGTCTATCAGATAGTTCGGCAGGCTAGCAGCGTGCTGATGGATGACTTCCATGTCCTGGCGGCTGCTGTGCAGTATCCATCCCGTCTCGCGGCTCAACAGTCGCTCGAACAGTGCTTCGAGGTCGAATCCTGCGAGGCAGTCGATACACGCAATCGTCGCCGGCGTTGCGATCTGCGTTAGGCATAGTTCTGGATAATAGGTTTTCTCACGAACGAACTCCGTGTCGACACCGATGGTGCGTGCGTCGGCGAGCTCATCGAGGTAGGCGTCGAGCGTAGCCGGTTCGTCAACGTAGAGTTCGACGGGTTTCATAGTTGAATCGCGCGAGGCATCCTGCCGTATCATTTTGCCCGGTCACAATGCCGGGCTGAACGCCCTGATCTTTAGGATCGGCGCGGCGGGAGTATAGCGAAGTGCAACGTCTCGTTTCGGTTTTCGTCGACATTGCGTTTCATCGCAAGGGCCCCGATGCTTTGCCGTCGTCTCGGTTTTTGTTTCATGTCGTGCTGTTGGCTTATGCCGGGGTTGGTGCTTTGACGCTCGCACTTGAGCGGCCACTCGCGCAAGTGCTCGGCGCGATCACGTTCCACGTCGGTCTCTACTTGGTCTTTATTGCAGCAGTGCTGGGGGTAGCGCGCCGCCGCAGTAGATTCCTGCAAACCGCGACGGCGGCGCTCGGTGTCGAAACATTTCTAGCTTGTATCGCGTTGCCGCTATTGTTCACCGGCACCGCACAGTCGGCCGATGGCGTTCCTTCAGTCCTGGCCGCGCTGGTGCTGCTGCTGATCGTAGTTTGGTCGATCGACATCGTCGGCTTCATCTTGGCGCGCGCGTTAGATCGACCGTATATCGTAGGTGTCTCGATCATGCTAGGGTACGTCGTGATCTCTATGTCGCTCGGCGAGTTGCTGTTTCCGACACCTTAGACTGCGATTCTTTCACTGATGCGCATCCACATCCTCGGAATCTGCGGCACGTTCATGGGCGGAATCGCCGCGCTTGCGAAGGCCGCCGGACACGAAGTATCCGGCTCGGATCAAAACGTCTACCCGCCAATGAGCACGCAGCTGCGCAAGCTTGGGATCAAGCTGCATCAGGGCTATGACGCACATCCTTTCGAGGAAGAGCTCGACTGCGTGATCGTCGGCAACGTTCTGGGGCGCGGTAACGAGGCTGTGGAGGCGCTGCTGAATTTGGGGTTGCCGTATTACTCCGGCCCGGAATGGCTGGCTGCGAATGTGCTCGAGGACAAATGGGTGCTCGCCGTTGCCGGCACGCACGGGAAGACGACGACAACAAGCATGCTAGCGTGGATCCTCGAGTATGCGGGGTTGGCGCCCGGTTTCTTGATCGGCGGAGTGCCGGCCAACTTCAAGATCTCTGCGCGGCTCGGTGAGTCCCGGTACTTTGTCGTCGAAGCCGACGAGTACGATACGGCGTTCTTCGATAAGCGTGCGAAGTTTGTGCACTATCGGCCGCGTACGCTCGCAATTACGAATATCGAGTACGACCACGCAGACATCTATCCTGATCTCGGCGCAATCTTGTGGCAGTTTCAGCAGCTCGTTCGAACGATTCCCGGCGAAGGCTTGATCGCGGCTCGCGCGAACGATAACAACGTCGCAACGTTGCTCGAGCGGGGCGTCTGGACGCCGGTTGAGACATTTTGCGCGGCCGAGCAGGGAGCGACGTGGACTGCGACCTACGACTTGATCGGCGCGAAGTCTCGGTTCAGTGTCGCGCGCGAAGGCAAATCCGTCGGACAGGCCGATTGGGCTTTGCTCGGTGAGCACAATCTCGAGAACGCGCTTGCGGCAATCAGCATGGCCGTTCACGCCGGTGTCGGTGTCGACGTTGCGCTCGAAGCGTTGTCGGAGTTCAAAGGCGTTCGCCGGCGACTCGACAAGCGCGCTGTCATCGCCGGCATCACGCTGTACGAGGATTTCGCGCACCACCCTACCGCGATCGTCAAGACCCTCGCAGCCGTGCGCAGTCAGAGAGCGGATGACCGAATTGTCGCAGTCGTCGAGCCGCGCTCGAATACGATGAAGCTCGGTATTCACCGAGACGCGCTACGCAAGGCGTTCGAGGATGCCGATCGCGTTTTCGTGCTCGCGTCCAGCGATTTGTCTTGGAGCCCCGAGTCGGTGCTGGCGTCGCTCGGCGCGAAACTGACCGTGGCCACGGAGCCTGAAGAGCTTCTTGCAACTCTGCTCGAGGAGCTTACGAGCGGTGATCAGGTCGTGTTCATGTCGAATGGCGACTTCAAGGGCGTGCCACGCTTGCTGCAACAGGCGCTCAAGAGCGATCGGCCACAGGCAGCCCAAGCTTAAGGCTGAGCTGGCGGGGATGGGCGATCTCGAAATCGTGGAGCTGCCGTTGTTCCCGTTGAATACCGTATTGTTTCCCGGCGGGCCCCTCGCACTGCGCATTTTCGAGCCGCGCTACCTGAGCATGGTCAGTCAGTGCATGCGCGGGCAGCATGGGTTCGGCGTCGTGCTGATCGAGGAAGGCTCGGAAGCGGGCGCTGCGAAGTTTGCAACGACCGGGACGCGGGCCGAGATCGTCGACTGGAATCGAGGCCGAGACGGTTTGTTAGCACTCGTGGCGGAGGGTCACGAGCGGTTTACGGTACTGCAATCGCATCGCCAGGCGGATGGTCTGTACGTTGGTCGGCTCTCGCCTTTGCCGCTGGAGCGCACGGTGCCAGTTCCCGAGCGCTATCGCCGGCTGAGCCACATGCTGGCGAAATTGCTCGAAGCCGATGAGGTGACGACCTACGACGACCTCGGGGCGCGCTTGAGCGATGCGACGTGGGTCGGTTTTCGCCTCGCCGAGCTGCTGCCGCTCGCAATGCCCACGAAGCAGTCCCTGCTCGAAACGACCGATGCAATCGGTCGGCTCGAGTTGCTGATGTCGCATGCCGACAACGTCGAGACCCTCGTTCAATAACGCCGAGCACGTCGATGACCGAGCACCCGCTGAAGCGATACATGTGTCTAGTCTGTGGCTTCATCTACGATGAGGCTGTCGGATTGCCCGACGAGGGCATTGCACCCGGGACGCGATGGGACGACATTCCATTATCGTGGTGTTGCCCGGATTGCGGTGCTGGTAAGGACGACTTCGAGCTCGTCGAAATCTGACATGGAGTGCCGGCGGTCGTCCGGAGAGAGATCCGGGCTATTGTGATAGGCGGGAGACCTCGAATCCGTCGGCCGCCAGCAACTCGATGACGCTGTGCTCGCCGACGAGATGCAGTGCACCGACGACGATCAAATGGCGACCCGGGCGCTCGGCGAGCCTAGAGATCGCGTTGATCCAGCTTCGATTGCGGTCGATGACGAGGCTCTGATGCAGCGTCGGAAACTCGTCGAAAGACGCCAGCAGCTCGCGGCTCAGCGTGTCGAGCCGCCCGTCGCGCCATGCCGACATCAGTGCGTCCATATCATCTCGGGCCGAATCGATCTCCCCAAGCGTTTGCTCCAGCAACGAGACTTGCTCGGCGAGTGGGAGGCCATCGAAAATCCGCAATTGGTCGTCTAGCGACTCGAGCCCAGATACGGGTTTGCTATCGCGCGCCGCGCGCTGCAGCAGCGTTTGCTCGAGCCCTCGGTCAGGGCGAAAGCCGAGCCGCGCCATGCCCAGATCCATCAGCGTCAGCGAAACAAACCAGGGCTCGAACGCATTGAAC
>JAHEEN010000145.1 GCA_024640685.1 Rhodospirillaceae bacterium | reverse complement strand
GCGACCGCAGGCGCAACCGGCGGCACCGGCGGCTCGCCGACGCCGCCTGGCGACTCGCCTTCCGCAATTATCCGAACATCGACGTCCGGCATCTCCGAGTAGCGCAGGATCGGATAGTCGGCAAGCGTCGTCTGCTTGATGCGTCCGTCGACGACGTCGATTCTTTCCTTGAGCGCAGCCGAGAGCCCGATCGCAATACCGCCTTCGATCTGCGCGCGTATCGTGTCAGGGTTCAGCGCCTGGCCGCAGTCGAGCGCACACGCGATGCGATGCACGCGAATCTCGCCGCGATCGCACGACACCTCGGCCGCTTGCGCCGTCCAGCTACCGAACGAGTAGTAAACAGCAACGCCGCGGCCGCGGCCGGCCGGCGGCGCATCGTGCCAACCGATCATATCGGCGACCGCGTCTAGTACGCCTACGTGGCGCGGTGAGTGCTCGAGCAGCGCGCGTCGATACGCCAGCGGATCCTGCCCGGCCGCGTGCGCCAACTCATCGACAAACGATTCGATCGCAAACGCGTTTTGCACAGCGCCGACGCCGCGCCACGCGCCGACCGGTAACGGCGAGCGCACGCGGATCTTTTTCTCGCGAAAGTTCGCGATTGCATACGGCATATCGCTGTTACCGAGGGCGACGGGTGGGCCTGCGATACGGTGCGACCAGGCTGTCGGCACGCCCGATGCGTCAAGGCCGGCCTCGATCGCGACGCAATGGGCAGGACGGAACTTGTCGTGCAGCATGTCGTCCTCGCGCGTCCAGACGACCTGCACCGGACGGCCGAGCTTGGCCGAAAGCTCAACGGCCTCGGCGACGAAGTCCGTCTCCAGACGCCGGCCGAAGCCGCCGCCGAGGAACAACGTGTGGACGTGCACTTGCTCGGGTTGCAGACCCGCGAGTCGCACCGCCGTCTTTTGTGTCTCAGTTTGGTCCTGCGTGCCGACCCAGAGATCGCAACGATCCGTGCGCACGTCAGCAATGCAATTCGGCGGCTCGATCGTCACGTGCGCGAGATACGGCGTGCGGTAACGCGCCTTTAAAGTACGCTCGGCACGCTTGAGCGCGTTCTCGACGGCGCCACGTTCGTCGGTCACTTTGCCGTCGCCGCCGAGGCTCGCCTCGAGAGCAGCGTAGATCGCATCGGTATCGCGCAACGGCGAAGACGGCGTCGACCAACGCACGGCTAGCTTCTCGCGCCCGCACGTTGCAGCCCAAAAATCTTTTGCGACGACTGCAACGCCGCTTTCGATCTCGACCGCGTCGATGACGCCATCGACAGCCGTCGCGGCAGCGGCATCGAATTCCTCGAGCTCGGCACCGATAACCGGCGACCGCGCGACGCTCGCGACGAGCATGCCGGGCACGACGACGTCGATGCCGTATCTCGCATCACCGGTCGTCATCGGCGCTATGTCAGCGCGCGCCGATGCACGTCCGATCAAGCGAAACTCGCTCGCCGGTTTGAGATCGATATCAGCGGGCGGCACTATTCGTGCAGCGTCCGCTGCGAGATCCGCATAGCCCAGCTCGCGCCCAGTCGGCGCGTGCTCGACGGCGCCTCGCGCTGCACGACAGTCGCCGCGCTCAGCGCCCCAAATGCCCATCGCCGCCGCGATCAGCGCCTCGCGCGCGCTGGCGCCTGCCCGACGCAGACGCTCCCACTCACCGCTGACCGTCGACGAGCCGCCTGTGAGCTGCACGCCGAACGTCGGATTGACGTACTGGCTCGCCGCCGGTGCGTTCGCGACACGAACTTGATCGAGGTCGACTTCGAGCTCCTCGGCGATCAGCGTCGCGATCGCATTGATCGAGCCTTGCCCCATTTCCGAGTGGTTGATCATGAACACTGCGCTGCCGTCGGGCTCGATACTGACCCAGTCGTTTAGGGCGATGCCGTGAGGCTCGGCGAGCACCAGCTCACCCGCGGGCGCAGATCGTACCGGCGCTTCGATCTGACCGGCTGACACTGCCGCAATCGCTCGACGGATGCGCTGGTAGGTGCCACAGCGGCACAGCACATCGTCCATCGCAGCGTCGATCGCCTCCGCTGTCGGCGGCTCATCGTCCACGAGCACGGTCGCTGCCGCGACGATCTGTGCCGGCTGACAGTAACCGCACTGCGGCACTCGTTCGGCCACCCATGCATCGATGATCGCCTGCGCACCGTCCTTCGCAAGTCCTTCAATCGTCATCACGGATCGATCGCCGACGCGGTTCAGCGGCACCATGCACGCGTGATTCGGCTCGCCGTCGATCAGCACCAGACACGCACCGCAATAACCGGTGCCGCAGCCGTATTTCGTGCCCTTCAGATCGAGCCGATCGCGCAGAAACCACAAGAGCGGCATCTCCGGATCGGCGTCGGCATGCACGATCTCGCCGTTGACCCGCAGCGGCAACGCATTGGCGCTCGCGGACGATAGTGAATTCGTGGATAGTGACGTCATCGAGGGCCCATCATAGAGCCGTGCGCCTCGCCTATCCACGCCGGGACCAACAATTCTGCGCTACGCGCCATCGCGCTAATATGGCTCTCCGATATTCGCCTGACGCGATGCTGTCGGAGCCGGATTCGGCTTCTGGGCCGAATGGAGTCCACCAATGACCTACTTAGTCGATTCGCTCGCGCTTGTCTTTGCGACATCCGTATTCGTTGGCTATCACGTCTACCTGCGCGTCCTTGCACGCCGCAACGCAGCGAGCGTACTGAGCTATCTCGCAAACGACGCGCGCACCGCCTGGGTCGCGACGATGATGAGTTCGTCCGACAATGCCCTGACGGCTGTCCAAACATTGCGAAATACGACCATGGCCGCCACGTTTCTCGCCTCGACCGCGGTGCTGCTCATGATCGGAGTGCTGACGCTGCTGAACGAAGCAAACGGCGCGCAGAGCCTTTGGCACATGCTGAATATCTTCGGCGCGGTCGCGCCTGCCGTTTGGCTCGCGAAAATACTATCGATGTTGGTCGTGATGTTTTTCGCGTTCTTCTGCTTTTCGAACTCGATTCGAAGTCTCAATCACGTCGGCTATCTGATCAATGCCCGCAAAGAGACGGGCGACTGCCATTCCTCACCGCAGATTGTCGCGAACGAGCTCAACCGAGGCGGTCGTTTCTACAGCCTCGGCACGCGCGCCTACTACTGCCTCATTCCTCTCGTGTGTTGGCTGTTTGGCCCGCTATATCTGGTTCTGTCAACGGTGGTCTTGGTAGTACTGCTGCTGCCGTGGGTCGACCGGGTGCGCGCGGCGGGTAGTCCCGAGGCGCTGTAGACTCTCGCTATACGGGAACCGCAGCATGAAGCACTTCGCACGCCTCTGTTACGCTAGCATTCGCGATCTGCTGCCAATCTTCGTCGTCATCGCGCTCTTCCAGATAATCGTGCTTGAGCGACCGATCCAGGAGCTTTTCGCACTGAGCCAAGGGATCGCGTTCGTCGTTCTGGGCTTGACGTTGTTCGTATACGGGCTCGAGCTGGCGCTGTTTCCGATCGGCGAAGCGTTGGCATACGCGCTGGCCGAGCGCGGCAGCCTGTCGTTGCTCGTGGCATTCGCCTTCTTGCTGGGCTTCGGCACGACGATCGCCGAGCCTGCGCTCATCGCGGTCGCGGGCGAGGCTTCCGAAGCCGCAGCCGCAGCCGGGGCCATCCTGCCTTCGACAGACGCGAAGTCGGCCTATGCCGTCGGCCTGCGTGTCGTCGTAGCCGTGGCAGTCGGCACGGCGCTGGTGATCGGTGTCCTGAGAATCGTTCTGGGATGGTCGCTGATAAAGATGATAATGGGCGGCTATGCGATCGCGGTTGCCATCACGTTTCTTGCGCCGCCGGAGACGATCGGTATCGCCTACGACTCGGGCGGCGTAACGACCTCGACCGTAACCGTACCGTTGGTCGCGGCATTCGGCGTTGGGCTCGCATCGGCTCTCGGCGGCCGCAACCCGATGACCGACGGCTTCGGCCTCATCGCATTGGCTTCGCTGACACCCATGCTCTTCGTCATGGGCTACGGGATGATTACCGCGTGGCTCTGATCATCGACACCGTTGCCACGATCTTGAACACAGGCATCAACGTGTTGCCGGTCGCGCTGTTTCTGATTGTCTTCCAGCGCTTGATCCATCGGCAGAGCAACCTGAAGGTCGGGCAGCTCGTCGTCGGATTCGTCTTCGTCGTCATCGGGCTCGGTCTGTTCCTGGCCGGCCTCGAGAGAGGGCTTTTTCCGCTGGGACGGCTCATGGCCGAGCAGCTCACGGCCGTAAGCCGCGGAGAAAATGCCGACGGTCTCGTTTTCTGGTACGCCTATTACTGGGTGTTCATCTTTGCATTCGCCGTCGGCTTCGGCACGACCGTGGCGGAACCGTCGCTGCTGGCCGTCGCACTCAAGGCCAACGAGGAATCCGGCGGCGCAATCCATGTCTGGGGCCTGCGTGTCGCGGTCGCACTCGGCGTCGCGTTCGGCGTGGCGCTTGGCTGCTTCCGCATCGTGACCGGCACGCCGTTGCACTGGTATATCATCGCCGGCTACGTCGTTTTGGTCATACAGACCGCGTTCTCTCCGAAGCTCATCACGGCGCTCGCTTACGACACGGGCGGCGTGACGACGTCGACCGTCACGGTGCCACTCGTGGCGGCGCTCGGCCTCGGCCTCGCCGAAAATGTGCCGGGCCGCGATCCGCTGCTCGACGGCTTCGGCCTTATCGCGTTCGCGAGCCTGTTTCCAATCATGAGCGTGCTCGCTTACGCGCAGTTAACGGCGCTTTGGAGTCGCCGCAGCCGGCGAGGAAGCCCGTGATGACGATCGAATTCAATTCGGCCAATGGAGAATAGCCATGCATTTCAAACTCCTGGTTGTTTTCGTCGAAGACGATAAGACGGACGACGTACTGACCGCAGCGCGCGACAGCGGCGCAACTGGCTGCACGGTGATCAATCACGCGCGCGGTGAAGGCCTCGAGAAGCAGAGGACCTTTTTCGGCTTGACGCTGGCGACACAACGTGACGTCCTGATGCTGCTCGTCGAAGAGCACCTGAGCCGCGAGATTCTCGAGCACATTGCGGTGGTGGGAGAATTCGATGAGAAGCCCGGCAGCGGCATCGCGCTACAAATCGACGTCGAAGATGCGGTTGGCCTCATCAGGCAAGCAGAAGAGCTCGTCGAGCTCGTGGAGGATAAGATATGAAACAATCCAAGGACATATCCGTGCGTGACGTCATGCGCACGGAAGTCACCGAAGTCGATGGCAGCATCGACGTCATGGAGGCGATGCGCACGATGAAGCGCGTCGGTGCCACTAGCTTGATCGTCAAGAAACGAGATTCCAGCGACGAGTACGGGATGGTGCTGTTCTCCGATATTGCCAAGCAGGTAATCGCGAAGAACCGGGCTCCCGAGCGCGTCAACGTCTACGAGATCATGGCCAAGCCGGTCATCTCGGTACGTCCCGAGATGGGCATCCGTTATTGCGCGAGGCTGTTCGAGCGCGTCGGCATAAGCCACGCGCCCGTAATCAAAGACGAGACAGTCATCGGAATCGTCAGCTACTATCTTCTCGTGCTCGGAAGCGTGGAACTCAATTGAGCGATGCCCGCGAGAAAGCGCAAGACTCAGTATGGCGCGTGCAGCGTCGCTATCGCTCGACCGCCGCCGCGATGCTCGTCGCGGCCGCGTTGAGCCTCGTCGCGCAAACCGCGACAGCGCAGGCCGCGTGGCGCGAGTACCCGAGCATGGAGCGCGGCTGGAACCGCGATGCCGATATCGATATCGGCTATCAGGGCCCAGGCGAGTTCGTCGTCGGACGACTGATGTTCCCGCAAGCGCGCCAAGGCCGCGCGCTCGGGGTCGGCGGCGGTGACTGGCGTCTCGGCGGCACGGCCTGGACCGTTGATTATCCGGAGGGCGATCGGACGTTCGCCAGCTTGCTGAACCGCTTGAGCACGATCGACGTTCGTTTGGTGGAGCAGCCCGTCAATCTCGACGACGACGTCGACGTTTTCTACTGGCCGTTTTTGATCTCCGGTCTCGTCGGCGCCTGGGATCTGACCGACGCGCAGGCACTGAAGCTGCGCGAGTATCTGCTGCGCGGCGGATTTCTGTTGTGCGACAGCTTCTACGGTGCCGTCGAGTGGGACGGCTTCATGCGCGGTATCGCGCGCGTGTTTCCGGATCGACCGATCGTTGATCTGCCCGACACGCATCCCATTTTTCATGCGGTCTACGACTTGAGCGACATGCCACAGATACCCACGTGGCAACACTTGCCGCGCGGCTACCGCAACGGCGGTGCCGAGCCGCGTTGGCGCGCGATTCTCGACGACGATGACCGCGTCATGGTCATGATCACGTACAACAACGACATCGCCGACGGCTGGCAGCGCGCCGACGAGTACTACTATCCAGCCGAAGCCGCAATCGCCGCATTGCGCCTCGGCGTCAATTTTGCCGTGTATGCGCTGACGCATTGAGCGCCGCGCAACCGTTGACCGGGGGAGGCCAACTTGAAAACCAACCACGCACGTCGGCACGACATCATCGATCCCATGATCAAGACTGCGACGCTCGCGATCTGGTTGTTGCTGACGACGGGCGCGTCGCTGGCACAGGACTTTCGCGTGCTCGAGGCAACGATCGCCGGCGTCCACGATGCGTTGGAGTCAGGCGATCTTACGTGCCGTGAGCTCGTCGAGCAGTACATCGAGCGCATCGATGCGTACGATCAGCGCGGCCCCGAGCTCAACGCGATCCAACACTTGAACGCGCGCGCCGTCGAAGACGCCGAGCGGCTCGATGCCGCGCTCGAATCCTCGGGACTCGTCGGGCCACTGCACTGCGTGCCCGTGCTGCTCAAAGATCAAGTCGAGACGAGCGACATGCCGACGACATACGGCTCAGCCGTGTTCAATGGATTCGTCTCCGGTCGCGACGCGACGATCGTCACGCGCATGAAGGAAGCCGGCGCAATCATCCTCGCGAAGACGAACATGGGCGAGTACGCGTTCGGCTATTTGGGCTCGGCATTCGGCTTGGTTCGCAACGCCTACGATCCGACGCGGATTCCGAGCGGCTCATCGGCCGGCACAGGCGCAGCCGTTGCAGCGAACTTCGGTCTCGTCGGCATCGGCGAGGATACCGGCGGCTCGGTACGCGGGCCGGCAGCCGTGCACAGCCTTGTCGGCTTGCGGCCAACAGTGCCGCTCGTCAGCCGCTTTGGCATGATGCCCGCGACGCCGACAAACGACACGCTCGGGCCAGTTACGCGGACCATCACCGATGCAGCGATATTGCTCGACGCGATCGCAGGCTACGACGCCAACGATCCAGTCACTGCGTACTCGGTCGGCCGCGTGCCGCAGAGTTTCAGGGAGCATCTCAACCCGACCGCTCTCGCCGGCGCGCGTATCGGCGTAATCCGCCAGTCGATGGACCCGAATGCGGATTCAACGATGAGCGACTACGCGCAGGTCCGCGCAGTCATCGACCAAGCGCTCAACGACATCGCGTCGCTAGGCGCCGTAGTCGTCGATCCCGTCGACGTGCCGCTGCTCGACCTCGTCCATGAGACCTACGGCGAAGACACGTACACGACCGAGCAAGCGATGAACGGCTACCTCGAGACGCTACCGAACGCGCCAATCGGCAGCGTACGCGAGATCCTGTTGACTGGGCTCGTGACACCGCAGCGCGCGGCGTCGTTGATGAATGTCGTCGGACGCACAGCAGACGACTCAGGTTACTTGGACGTGCTACTGACACGCGAGCGGGTGCGTCAGTCGGTGCTCGCCGTCATGGCCGACGCGCAGCTCGATGCGCTCGTCTATGCGACGTTCGAGCATCAGACCGGCGTCATTCCGCCCGACGCATTGACGAGCGCGGCACCCTATCCCGGCTATGGCCGCGGCAACAACCGCCGGCTGAGCCCGCTGATCGGATTTCCAGCGCTGACGGTACCCGCGGGTTTCACCGATGACGGCTTGCCGGTCGG